>NZ_JBHVVI010000103.1:0-33034 GCF_042883685.1 Kitasatospora sp. NPDC058190 | reverse complement strand
ACTTGCCCTGATGGGTCAGCAGCGCGCGGCGGTTGACGTCTCCGGCCGCGTAGAGCCAGCCGCCGTCCACGCCCAGGGCCAGCCCGGTGTCGTCCGCCTCGATCCATCCGCCGGGCTCCAGCCCGACCGTCTCCAGGCCCAGATCGCCGGTCGCGGGCCGCCGTCCGGTGGCGAACAGCACCTCGTCGACCCGCAGTTCGCCGTGCTCTCCGAGGTCCAGGACGACCTCGCCGTCCCGGGCCAGGCCGGCCACCGACACCCCGAACCGCAGATCGACCCCGGACTCCCGGAGTGCCTCGGCCACCAGGTGGCCGGCGAAGGGCTCCAGCCGTGGCCATCTCCACGGCGACCGCGCCGCCGCCGATGACGGCCAGCCGGTCGGGGGCCTCGGCCGCGCTGGTCGCCTCGCGACTGGTCCACACGCCCGTCCGCTCGATGCCCGGGCAGGTCGGGCAGGGCTGCGCCGGTGCCGGTGCAGACGGCCACGGCATGACGTGCGGTCAGGACGCGTGGGGTCGCGCCGGGGAGGTCCACCGCCACCCGTCGCTCGCCGTCCAGCCGGCCGTGCCCGCGGACCAGCACGATCCCGGCGGAGTCCAGCCAGGCCACCTGGCCGTCGTCCCGCCACTGCGAGGCGAAGTCGTCCCGGCGCCGCAGCACCGCGTTACCGGCACCCAGCACCACGACGTCGAACTCATCGGTTCCGCTCATCCGTCAGCCGTCTCTTTCATCATCTGATGGGCCGTGACCGACGTTAGGCAGTCCGGCCGGGGCGGTTTGCTCCGTGGGTGCCCGGTGCTGTCCCCAGGGGCACGGGCGTGCCGTGGTGGTCGGGACAGATGTTGAGAATTCAACTATGCTTCCTACGGCGCCGCGCTCAGGCACCGTGCTCCGGTGCCGCGCATTGCCCAGGCGGTCGACCACACCCTGTAGGAGGAACGATGGACCAGCGTGTCACCGACAACACGGACAAGTCCCGGTTCGAGATCCACGACGGCGGAGAACTCGCCGGCTTTGCCGAGTACCACCGCTCGGGCGACGAGATCGCCTTCATCCACACCGAGATCGACCCGCGCTTCGAGGGTCGGGGACTGGGCAGCCGGCTGGCGCGTGCCGCGCTGGACGCGGCGCGCGAGCAGGGGCTCGGCGTGCTGCCCTATTGCCCCTTCATCCGCGGCTGGATCGCCAAGCACCCCGAGTACGCCGACCTGGTCCCCGCCTCCCACCGTGCCCGGTTCGGCCTCTGAGCCACCGCACACCGGCGTGGCGGCTCCGGCGGGCGCACGCCGACCCGGACCCGGCTCATTCCCGGGCCGGCACGGCGTGCGTCACGACCGGCTCGCTCGGCACGAACTTCCGGGCCTTGCGCTCGAATTCGCGGTCGATCCCGGTGTAGCGCACGTGGTGCTGAGCACAGTGCTCCGCCCACGAGACCACCGTGAAGACCTCGATGAACCGGTCCGGCTCGGCTGCGTTCCGGTACAGCCCCCAGCTGATGGCGCCGGTCCGGCGCCGGGAGGCCTCGACAGCACCCATCGCGTGGACGAAGGCCGAGGCGTCCGCGCCGACGACCCGGTAGGTGACGGTGACCAGGACCGGGCCGTCCTGCGGGGCAGGCTCGACGATCAGCTGCGGTTCGGGCCAGGTGTCCGACAGCGACGGATCGACCCGACCGTCCAGCAGCGGCAGCCAGCGCAGGGAGACCACGCCCAGCACGAGCAGCGCGCTCGGTTACCGGCGATGGAGGCATGTCTTCGGTTCGCTCATCAAGCAGTACGCGCTTGGCCGGACCGCGGACCAGGCGGACTGGCTCATCGGCGCCGGGCTGTTCGGCCCCAGTCAACGGCCAGGCGCTGCGCTCCCTCAAGGACCCGGGTACGGCCTACGCCGACCCCCAGCTCGGCAAGGACCCCCAGCCGGCCAGCATGGACGGCTATGTCAGGACCAGCCAAGACAACGGCGGCGTGCGCATCAACTCCGGCATCCCCAACCACGCCTTTTACCTGCTGGCCACCAGCCTCGGCGGCCGCGCATGGGAGCGGGCCGGAAAGATCTGGTACGCCGCTTTGACCGGGGGCGAGCTTGCCGCTGACGCCTCCTGCATCTCGACTACTCAAGCCTCTGGACCCCCACGAGTTCGTGGAAACTGAAGGTTCTTCAGCGCGAACCCGAGGGTGCGGTGCCCTGATTCGGGGCGATGGCCCCGTGGGTTCGGGGTCAGCTCGCAGGGTGATGGAGATCTTTGAATCTCCTCACCCTGTCCTGAGGATGGCACCGGAGTTGCTCGCCTTGATTCCTCAGGCGTGCAAGTGCTGAGCTGCGGGTGGATGCCGAACTTGAGGGCTGGCTCTTGGTCGGGTGGCAGGGTGGGCACGAGGGCTGGGACGGGGCGGTCTGGGGTGGGTGGGGTCTCTCTCGTGGGCGGGAACAGGTGGTGTGGGAGCGGACTCAGGGTTCGATGGCGAGGTGTTCGATGAGGTCGTCGCGCAGCGTGAACCGATAGCGTAGATCGATGGTGCCGCCGGGGAAGTTGCCTTCGAGGTGGTGTGTGGCGATGTAGTGAGCCGTGTCGGTCTCCTGAGCGTTCGTGAGGTGGATGGTGTAGGTGAATTCGGTGGCGGATCGGTCCAGCCACCGCTCAATCGCGGCGCTGCCCTGGTAGGTGTTGCCGTCGTCGATCACTGTGGCGTCGTCGGTGAACGTCGTGACCGCGGTGGCGGTGTCGTGGACGCGGTGCGCTGTGAGGTAGCGGGTGATCACCTCGGGCAGGTCGTCCGGTGTGATGGTCCGGGGCTGGTTGTCGTGCATGACGCTCCTGATGGTGGTGGCGGGCTCAGACGGTGGGGGTGGTGCCGCCGTCGATGACGTGTTCGGCGCCGACGATGGCCGAGGCGCGGTCGGAGACGAGGAAGGCGACGAGTTCGGCGACCTCCTCGGGCCGGTTGGGACGGCCGAGCGGGATGCCTCCCAGGGAGTCCATGAGCCGGCCCAGCGCCGCTTCCTGGCTGATGCCGGCGTCGTCGGCGATCCGGGTGACGAGGTTGTCGGCGGCCGAGGTCTGGATGAAGCCGGGCGAGACGGTGTTGACGCGGACGCCGTGCGGGGCGACCTGGTTGGCCAGGCCCTTGCTGTAGGTGGTCAGGGCGGCCTTGGCGGCGGCGTAGGCCAGGGTGCCGTTCCACAGCGGCATGCGGCGCTGGATCGAGGTGACGTGCACGACCGCGCCCTTGCCTGTGGCGATCATGTGTGGGAGGAGTGCGCGGTCCAGGCGGACGGCGGCCAGCAGGTTCGTGTTCAGCTCCCTTGCCCAGTCGTCCTCGCCGAGCGCTGCGAATCCTCCTGCCGGTGCCTCGGAGCCGCCGAGGGTGTTGACGCCTCCCATGCGGGCGTCCACCTCGGAGGCGACGTGGGCGGCGCCCTGGGCGGTGGACAGGTCGGCGGTGATGAACGTCTTCTCCTCGACGTTGTCGGGGCGGCTGCGGGCGGTGACCAGCACGGTCGCACCGGCCTCGGCGAGCCGCCGGGCGATCGCGGCTCCGGTGCCCTTGGTGCCGCCGGTGACCAGAGCGCGTCGGCCTTCGAGGGATTCGCCGATGGATGTGGTCACGGTGTGCTCCGTTCCCGGGTGCGGGTATTCAAGGCGCCACCCCCGTCCCTACTGCTAAAATAGAAGCTACTAACTTCGACTTTAGCAGTAACTGAGGGGATGGTCGCCTTGGCAAGCCGGATCAGGCTGGAGGACCGGGAGTGCCCACTGTCCACGACGGTGGAACACGTCGGCGAGTGGTGGACACTGCTGATCCTCCACGACGCCTTCGACGGCTACACCCGCTTCGACCAGTTCCAGGAGAGCCTGGGCATCTCCTCCAGCATGCTCACCACCCGGCTGAAGACCCTGGTCGCGGACGGTCTGCTGGAGCGCCGGCCCTACCAGACCAGCCCCGTCCGGCACGAGTACGTCCTGACCGAACTCGGGCGCTCCCTGCGCCCGGTGATCGTCGCCCTGGCCGCATGGGGCAACTCCCG
Organism: Kitasatospora sp. NPDC058190; assembly: GCF_042883685.1. Lineage (NCBI taxonomy): Bacteria > Bacillati > Actinomycetota > Actinomycetes > Kitasatosporales > Streptomycetaceae > Kitasatospora > Kitasatospora sp. NPDC058190. Next base: position 29,008 of record NZ_JBHVVI010000103.1, on the reverse strand, counting down.
TCTCATGCCGACGGAGCGCAGCATGATCCTCGTCGACGCGCACAGCGGCGAGGAAGTCGAGCCCGTGGTCGTCGACGCCAAAACCGGCCGCCGACTCGACGACAGCGCCACCTACGTCTTCACCGCGGGCCCCGCAGCCAGCGACGCGATGCGCACCCGCTACGCGGCACGGCCGGCCATTCCCGCGGAAGAGGCGTAAAGCCCGAAAGATTCTCGTACGGCCTTGAGCAGGGCCGCGAGCACGGGCTGCACCTGTGATCAGCCTCGCGGCACCGGCTTGTCGCTGGCGTGATGCCTGCCAAACCCTCCCCGGTCGTTGAGAACTGGATCAAGTGAGGCGAGGGCAACACCAGTCGTTGCCAAGAATCCCCATCAGGGGTCGGTCTCGGCAGCCTGCTCCAGCAGAGCTCGTGCGGACTCCGCTTAGCGCATGGCCGTCTTCTCGTGAAGCCCGAAGACCTCAGCAAGGTGGAGGGGGTCAGGGCCCTGGCCATGGCCGCTTCGAGTTGTCGATCGACGCGGAGCCGTTCCAGCAGCACAACCTGCAGGCAACGCACGCACGATGATGGGCACCGCGCTTACCCTGCTCGAGCGTCGTCGACAATTGGGGCACCGCGGGTATGTCTCAACCTGCGGCCAGCTACGCCGCGAGGGGGAAAGTCTCGCTGCTTTCGGAACCGGTGTGCTTCGTACGCTGCTCCGCGTCCGCACGGTCAAGCGCGGCGGAGAGAGCCTTGACAGCGTCGTCGGCGGAGTCCTTGAGGAGGTGGCCGTAGAGGTCGACGGTGATGGCGAGGTTGGAGTGGCGCAGGGTCTTGGAGACGACGGCGAGGGGGATGCCGGCGGCAATCACGATGGTGGCGGCGGTGTGTCTGAGGTCGTGAAGGCCGATCTTGGGCAGCCCGATCTCGGCGGCCCGCTTGCGCAGCTGGTTCAGCACCCATTGCGGGCGCAGGGGCGTGCCGTCCGGGCGGGCGAAGACCAGGCCCTCCAGCCGACCATGGGGATGGGCGGTCATCTGGAGGGAGGCCTGGTGGTGGAGGGCGGCCATGACTCTGGGGGAGAGGCTGATCCAGGCGCGGCTGGCTTCGGTCTTGGGCTCGCTGAGGTGGATCTTCCCGTTGTTCACGGCTGTCAGGGTCCAGCGGACGTAGAGCTTGTGATCCATGAGGTGGACGTCGGACCAGTGCAGGGCGAGGATCTCGCTGCGGCGCATGCCGGTGCCGAGCATGACCTCGAACAGGTCGGTGAGCCGGTCGGCGTATTGCTCGGCGTTGTGCCGCAGGAACGCCGCGGCCTCATCGGGGGTCCAGCAGACGCGCTCGGCGGCGCGGGGCTTGGCGGGTACGGAGTGCTTGGCCGGGTTGTAGCGCAGTCGCCACGTGCGCACTGCGTGGTTCAGGGCGCCTCGCAGCATGGCCACCGCGTGGTGAACGGTGGTGCGCCCGCGGCCGGCGGCGAGCTGCGCGCTCACCCAGGCGTCAATGTGCTTGGGCCGCAGGTCGACGAGCAGCATGCCGCCGAACGCGGGGACCAGGTCACGCTCGATGCAGGCGCGGTAGCCCGCCCAGGTGTTCGGGGCCAGCGCCGGCCGCTTCGACTCCAGCCACTCGTACAGGAACAGCCCGACGCGCAGCGTGCGGTCCTCGTACACGCCCCGGTACTCGGCATCCAACACCCGCGCCATCTCGCGGGCCGCCTCCGCCCGGCTCGCGAACCCTCCCCGCCGCCGAGTCCGGGGCTTGCCGTCCTCCGGCGCCAGATCCACCGCGTACGTCCACCGGCCATGCGCGGTATCAGCGGCCAGCCGCAGACACCACGAACCCAACTGCTTCCCACTGCTCCCGTCCTTGCACCCACACCTGCGGTACACCCTTCCACGCTTGGGACGCTGCGCCATGGGGTCCTCCTCGAACCAAGTGGTGATGGTGTGTCCAGAGTTGTGGGAGTGGTGGGTGTGGCGGCAGAGCGTGCGGGGCGGGGCGTGGAGCACGGCAAGATCGACTGGCCAGGACACGCGCTGACGACACGCCGTGAGGGTGATCACGCTGCGTCGATGGCGGGTAGGGCAGCTTGATTGCGCGCGTCGGGCTTCGCGAGTTCATCATCCGAGGGGGCGGCTGCCGACCGGAAGCAGGGGCCTGCCTGCTGGCCGCGGGTTGTTGGGCTTGTGCAACCCGGAGCACACGCGGTGCGGTGGCGGCGAGCCTCGGGCCGGTCTTCAGAATGCGCCACGGCGAGCACAGAGAATTCCCGTGAGCCCGCAGAGCATCGGGGATGCCGGGATTTACGATGGCTATTCTCTGGCTGGCCTTCGGCCAGGTCGGATTGATTTCGCTCGGCGGTGCTGGACTCCCTTTCCGGTGACTTTCTGGGCGATCCGTGGGAATCGCTGGATCCACGGCCGTAGTGGCGCTACCCTGGAGACATGAACACCACCCGGACCCTCCGTCAAGCCCCTGACCTGGGGACCAGCTGGGGACCACACGTCGTGCACGCTGCTGCACGAGGCGCACGCAGTGCGCTGGTTTGCACGCGCACGACGTGCGGGCGAACGCATTTCAGGCAGGAAAAGAAAAGCCATTCCTGACTGGGGGTCAAGGGGTCGCAGGTTCAAATCCTGTCGTCCCGACTGGAGTTCAACTCCATTGTCGCAGGTCAGAGGCCGTTTTCTCCTTCGTGAGGAAGCGGCCTTCGGCGTTCTCCGGGGCCCGCCTCTCACATCCGTCTCACGGTTTCACGGTCCTGCGCCGGGGCCTGATGCTGCTCGGCGTTGTGCGCTGGTGACCGTATGCGCTCATCCTTCCTGTATGTCCGATCTGTCTATCGCCAAAATGGGATTGATGGTTGCCCATTGTGATCGCCGATTCTGGCTAAGACGTTTGCACTTGACACTTCATTCCGTCGATCAAGTGCGCGCCGACAGACCCTGTCCTTGCCGAAAACCTCATCCGCCCTGATCAGGCCGCATGTTGGTACTCGTGGAGGAGGCCGCCAAGGCGGTCGCGCCGTCGTATGTTGAGGCGGGTGATTTGCCCTGGATCGGTGATCGCTTGGGGGAGTGGGTGGAGTGGGCGGGCGTTGGCGATGCCCTGGTGGGGCCGATGCTCGTTATAGAACGTCTCGAACTCGCGCAGGGCGTGCAGGAGATGGCGCTGGTTCCGGATCAGTGTCCGGTCCAGCAGTTCTCGCCTGCAGGTCTGCACCCATCGCTCCGTGATCGAGTTCATTCTCGGCATTCTGACGCCGCTGAGTACCACCTCGATGCCCGCGTCCTTGAGCACCTCGTCGAACAGTTGCGGGAACTTCCCGTCGCGGTCCCTGATCAGGTAGCGGGCGCGGCAGCCGGCGTCGTCGAGATCCACGACGAGACTCTTCGCGACCTGGGTCACCCAGGCTGCGGTTGGATGCGCCGTTGCGCCCAGGATCCGGATCCGGCGGTTGGCGTGCTCGATCACCGTGACCACGTACGAGCGGGCCCCGGACAGAGTGACGGTTTCGAAGAAGTCGCATGCGAGGAGTGCGTCGGCCTGGGAGCGCAGAAAGTCCGCCCAGGTGCTGGAGGTTCGCTCGGGCGACGGCGGGATGCCGGCCTCCTTGAGGATCTCCCACACCGTGGACGCGGCGACCTTCACGCCCAGGACGAGAAGTTCCCCGTGCAGGCGCCGGTAGCCCCAGGTCGGGTTCTCGCGGGCCAGGCGCAGGACCAGCGCGCGGACGGAGCGCACGGTGCGGGGCCGGCCTCCGCGCTTGGGCCGGGACCGGGCGGCGTGCCGGCGGGCGACCAGGTCGCGGTGCCACCGCAGTACGGTGTCGGCCGCACCAGCAGCCGCATCCGGTGCAGCACGTCGCGTGGCAGGCCGCTGAGCAGGGCCGCCAGGAATGCCCGGTCGCCCGTTTCGAACCGGACCCGCTGCCCGCCCAGCTGCCGTTCCAGCACCGCGATCTGATGGCGCAGGACCAGGATCTCCACGTCCTTGTCGCGGTCGCTCGCCGGCAGCAAACGCAGCACCGCGAACGCGTTGGTCACGCCCAGGTATGCCAGTCTCAGCAGCACGATCCATCAGCCTGACAGGATCATCCGACACCCGTGGCCATTCATGAGAACGCGCAGGTCACAAGCCCTGGATGAGGTTTTCGGCAGGGGCAGCGTCGTAGCCGGCGTCCGCGACGACGAGCACATCCGGGTCACCGGCCTGCCACTGCCCGGCCGATACCAGCCGGTGGACCAGGTCGCGCAGCTGTCGTGCGGTGACCTGGGCCGCGTCGTCTCCCGGCGCCAGCCGCAGCGCGTCCAGCGGCGCGGTCCAGGAGCTGCGGCCGGGCTCGAGTGCGGTGATGACCGAGTAGGGCCAGCCCGGGACGGGGATGTGCTGGTCCTTGCCTCGTCCGTAGGTGTGGCACAGGATCCGTTCCGGCGAGGTGTGGGCGTCGGGTCGCAGCCAGCAGGTGATGTCGACGGCCAGTACGAGCCGGCCGTCCACCGCGCGGGGCAGCGGCACGGCCGCCATGGCCCGTCGTAGCCCGTCGGCGTCGATGCGACCGTCTACGACTGCTTGACCCGGCGAGCGGACGCTCTGTTCGAGCTGGCCGACGCGGTGCTGTGCGCCGACGGGCCGGTCCGGTCGCTGGCGGAACTCTCACTGGTGGGCGAGCACCGGCGGGGCCACGGCGGGCTCTACGACTCCCTGGCCCCAGTCCCCTCGGAAGCGTGACAGTTCAGCGAACGCGTCCTGTCGGACGTCCTCGTGCAGCAGAACCACCTTCACGGCCTTCGTTCTGATCGTGTGTGTTCCTTGGTCGGAGCACATGATCAGGCGAAGGCCGCTTCGGTGTCCGCCGGATACCGATACGAGTGATCAAGTTCGACGGCCCGTTCGACGTGGCTGCTTAAAGATCAAGCTAGTACGGTGTGTCGAAGCAGCCGGTCTGGGTCCAGGCCGAGGCTCCGTACTGGTTGGCCGCTCGCATCGTTAGGCAGATGTGGTCTCCGGAGTACGGGCCGTTGATCACGTAGCTGGTACCCGTTGCCGAGTACATGGCGTCCACCTTCGAGGTCTGGTTGTCGTACCGGATGTCGTAGCGGGTCGCGCCTGACAGACCGGTCCAGCTCAGGGTCAGCGGCATCGAGCACGCGCCGACGCAGTACTCGTTGAACTTGTAGTTGAACTGGGTCATGTCCGGCGGCGGGGAGCCCGGCGGCGGGGCCGGGGCAGGGGGCGGGGTCGGGGCCGGGGGCGGGGGCGGGGCCGGGGCGTTGCCTCCTGACGTACCGCCGCTGGTGCCGCCGGAGTTGCCTGCGCTCGTGCCACTACCACTGGTGCCGCCCGAGTTCCCGCCCGTCCCGGGAGCGGATCCGCCGCCGGAGCCCCCACCGCTGGTGCCGCCGGAGTTGCCTGCGCTCGTGCCACTACCACTGGTGCCGCCCGAGTTCCCGCCCGTCCCGGGAGCGGAGCCTCCACCGCTGGTGCCCCTGGACGGACTGGCTGCGGCCCCGCTTGGCGTCTGCGTAAGCGAGGGCGCACTACCCGACGGTGCGGCCGACGGCGACGGCGGCGGTGGCGAGGAGGACGGCGCGGCCGAGGACGGCGAACCGCTCGCACCCGAGGAACCCGCGGTGGGAGTCGCCGGCACCGAGGAGCCCGGGTGACTGGCGCTCGGCGATCCCAGGCCCTGGGTACTCGTCGGCGTCCGCCCGTCCAGACCCAGCACGGCGGCGACCACCACACTGATCACCACCGCGGTCGCCGCAGCGATCACCCACGGTCGCCGCAGCCCGGCCCGCCGGCCGCTCCTCGGCCCCTCTGCCAGCACCGGAATGGTGGGCGGATGGGCGGCGTACTCGCGCAGATTGGTTACGCCGCTGGCGTCGAGCGTCGCCTCGCCCAGGTTCAGCACCCGGGCCAGGCCCGTGGTGGTCAGCCGCTGCTCGGGGTCCTTGACCAGGCAGCTCCGGACCACCTCGACCAGTTCGCCCGGCACGGCGTCGAGGTTCGGCTCCTCGTAGACGATCCGGAAGCCGAAGCCGAAGGAGTCGGCCTGCCCGAACGGGTGCTGACCGGTGGCTGCGAACGCCAGCACCAGCCCCAGCGCGAACACGTCCGCTGCCGGACCGACCCGGCCGTTGCCCTGCAGCTGTTCCGGCGCCATGAACTGCGGCGTGCCCAGCAGCACCCCGGTCTGGGTCAGCGTGGTCACCGCCGCACCGCGTGCGATCCCGAAGTCGATCAACCGGGGCCCATCCGGACCGAGCAGGATGTTCCCGGGCTTGACGTCCCGGTGTACCAGCCCTGCCGCATGGATCGCGGCCAGCGCCTCGGCTAACCGCATCCCCAACGCCCGCACCGGCACGATCCCGAGCGGCCCGTGATCGGCGATCACCGCGTGCAGCGAGGGACCGGGCACATACTCGGTGGCCAGCCATGGCTGCTCGGTGTTGACGTTGTGGTCCACCACGGCGGCCACGTACGGCCCGGACACCGCACCAGTGGCGACCACCTCGCGGCGGAAACGGGCGAGGAAGTCGGCGTCGTGCGCCAGCTCCTCGTTGATCACCTTGACCGCGACCGTGACCCCGTCGCGCTGCCCCAGGTAGACCTTGCCCATCCCGCCCGAACCCAGCACCGCCACCAGCTCGTAGGGACCGACCCGCAGGGGATCTCCCTCCTGAAGCGCCTTCACTGCCCCACCCTCGTCGGACTCGCCCCGAACCTCGAACGCCGGTCGCCCAGCACAATCAGCATGTTTCTCTCAGAACCCCCAACGCCGCGGCGCGAGGCGGCGCACGCTCCCGTAGCCCCGACCCAACCCCCCGATCCTGTCCTATGCCTGACGGATCGCCACGCCGGGGCGCCGGCCATTCCTGACCAGTTGCGCTCCCAGCGAAGACCCCTTGGTTCCAGCCATTCCTCCAGCCGGGCCCTGACCTGGTGCACCTCGTTCTCGTCGTGGCAGAGCACGATGAAGTCGTCGGTATACCTCACCAGCACTGGGGTGCCTGGTGCCGCGCCGGGCTCGCGCCCGGCCCGCACCGTGTATCGGCACCCGGCGGCCTGTTCCAGTCCGTGCAGAGCGACGTTCATCAGCAGAGGGCTGATCACACCGCCTTGGGGAGTTCCCTCCTCGGTCGGTGCGAACCGGCCGCGGTCGATCACGCCCGCCTTCAGCCACCCGCGGATCAGGTCTCGGGCGGGAAAGTGAGCAAATCGGCGGTGATGATGTCGACCGCGTGGGTGGTCGTGTCGCTGGGTCTGTCCGCGGTGGGTCTGGCGGCGGGGTTGGTGGCGGCTGCCGTGACGGCTGCGGTGCTGGCTCGCGGCACCTCGCGGTGAACACCGTGAAGCCGTGAACACCGTGAACACCCTGAAACGATGTCAGGCGGCGAGCAGGGCCTCGATGTGCGCCGCGAGGGCGAGGACGTCCGGGGCGCGCAGCCCCCAGTGCGGAGTGGCGGCGCGCTGGAGGGTGCGGGCCAGGAGGACCGCGCCGTCCAGATGCGGGCAGACGGTGAGGAGGCGGTCGATCTCCCAGGTGTGACTCCGGTCCGGGCCACCGCGGGTGAGCGAGACCGTGGCCACCCGGTGGACCAGGTCGGCGTCGGCGTTCAAGCGCGCCGCGCCGGACGGGTCGCCGGTGAAGCGCGCGGGACCCATCGGGCCGCCGCCGGTCAGCGCGACCTGGGTGGCGACCTTGGCGCGTAGCGGCACCGCGTACAACAGGGGGCCCAGGCCGAGGTTTCGGCCGCGCAGGGTGTGGCCGCTCATCAGCGTGGCACGCAGTTCGAACGGCCGGGGGAGCGTGGCATCGACGTAGAGGTAGGCGCTGGTGGGCGCGGGCATGCTACTGAACCGTTCGCGGGCCGGCAGCAGGCTTCCGGCCGGGGGCGCGGTGGTGTCGGCGGGCAGGACCACGACGTCGGGGACGCGGGCGAGGCCGAGCTCGCGGGTGAGCGCGTGGCCGAGGTCGGCTGCGGCGGCGGGTGGCGTCGCGGAGCGTCCGGTCCACAGGGCGGCGGGCATGGGCGTTCTTCCTTCGGGCGCGGTGGGATTCGTCCTGAGCAGGCGGGAGTTGGCGGCGGTCAGGCCAGGGCGGCGGCTTTGGACCGGACACGGTCGGCCTCGCCGGTGTAGCCGGCCGCGTCGAGCATCTGGGCCAGGCGGGCCAGTGCGGTGCGGCGCTCCACCAGGAAGCGTCCGGGGCGCTGTTCGGTGAGCGCGCGCCAGCGGTCGGCGGCGGCACGGGCGTGTTGGAGCGCCTTGACCGGTTGGCCGCCGTCGGCCGACTCGTCCCGCTGCAGTTCGTGGTGGCGGGCCTCACGCAGCAGCGTCTGCGTCGGGTCCTCGGTCGGCGCGGGTGCGGTCGCCTCGGCACGGCGGACCTTGCGCTTGCGGGCGGCGACGCTGAGTGCGCTGACCAGGGTCAACAACACGGCCGTGATGACCGCGGAGACGATCTTGTGCAGGAGCAGGTCCATGGCGGACTCCCTATTCGGTGCGAGTGGTGTAGGTGAGGGGTGTCAGCGGTGCAGGGCAAGGGAGGCGAACAGGAACAGGAGGAAGACGACGGCCGCGGCCGTCAGGCATCCGCCGCAGCCGCCCGCGTTCTTCCGGTTGATCTCCACCTGGCCCGCGGGCGGGATGCCCGGGTGTCGTGCGACGTAGTGCTCGACCTGTCGTCGCTCCCCTTCGGACTGGGGCAGCCACGGGGTCTTGAAGCCGCATTCGCCGCACCGGTAGCGGTACGCCATGCCTCCTCCTCAAGTCTTCGCTGACGAGTATTCACGACTGCGATGTTTGGCGTGAGTTGGGCAAAAGCACAGGCCATGAGGGCGGTCATTGATGACCGGTCGGGCGATAGACTCCCTGAACTGGACTGGAGCGAGGAGAGAGGACGCCGCGGTGGCGGAACGGCTCGGCCCGGTGTTGCGTGGCCTGCGGAACGAAGCCGGGCTGACACAGGAGGAGTTGGCGCACGAGTCGGGGGTGAGCGTCAGCACGATCCGCCGGCTGGAGACCGGTCGGGCGCACGATCACCGCCTCGGGACGGTCAACCTCCTTGCGGACGCCCTGAATGCGAGCCCCGAGGACCGGAAGCGCCTCGTCGCCACGCTCACCAACACCCGCCAACGGGACGCCGAGCCGCACCCGGCACAGGCCCCCCAGCAGACCCCCGCGCAGGCCCCCGCGCCGGAAGCTGCGCCCGTCGCTGCGCCCGTCGAGCGCGCTGAGCCCGCCCCGGCGCGCACGCCGGTTCCGGCGCCGTCCCCGATCCGTGGGGAACTGGCCGTCGCGGCCGAGGACTTGGCGCGCGAGGTACGACGGCGGCTGCAGCGGGAGGAGGAACAGCGGCGCGTCCACGATCCGTTCGCGCTGCCGGTGCGCTGGCTGCCCGCGCCGGAGCGGCTCATGGACCACCGCGCCAACGTCGAACGTCTCGTCTCCGGCGTCGTCCCGGCTGTCTCACACATCGACGCGGCGTTGGACGCGTCCCCCGACCTCGGCGGTGATCTGCGCGGCGTCGCGGACTACTACCGGAGCATCCGCTCCGGCCGGTTGGTGATCCTCGGCCGGGCGGGATCGGGCAAGTCGGTCCTGACCATGCGGCTCGCGCTTGGCCTGTTGGAACCGCCGGGCTTCCCCGAGCGGGTGCCCGTGGTCTTCAGCCTCGGCTCGTGGGACCCGACCACGACCGCCCTACGGGACTGGATGGTCGACCTGCTCCTGCGCGACCATCCGCACCTGGGCGGACGCGTCCGCAGCGGGGTCACGCTGGCCGCCGCGCTGGTGCAGGCGGACGTGATCCTGCCGGTGCTGGACGGCTTCGACGAGATCGCCGAGGGCCTGCGCATCCAGGCGCTCCAGGAACTCAACGCCGAGCTGCTTCCGATGGTCGTGACCAGCAGGCACGCCGCGTTCGCCGAGGCCGCCGAGGCGGCGCGTTCGCCGTTGGTCCTGGCCGCCGCCATCGAGCTCGCGGACCTCACGGTCGACCACGTCGTGGACTACCTCCCGCGGACCGCCCGCCCCGCCGCTGACCGGGCCTCCGGCTCCCCACCGCTGTGGCACGACGTGTCAAAGGAGCTCCGCGCCCTGGAGACGCCCGCCGCGGTCACGCTCGCCGCCGTGCTGAGTACCCCGCTCATGGTCACCCTCGCCCGCACCATGTACAGCGACGGGCCGCAGCGCGACCCGCGCGAACTCCTCGACGCCGAACGCTTCCCGACCGCGCACGCGTTGGAGGAGCACCTGCTCGCCGGCTTCGTCCCGGCGCTCTACCGGCCTCGTCCCGCCGAGCGTCGGACCGAGGCAGGGGCGCGCCGCCGGGCGCGCTGCAACTGGGATGCCGAACGCGCCCAGCGCTGGCTCGGTTACCTCGCCCACCACATGGGCTCGGGCGAGCGGGACCAGCAGGACCTCGCCTGGTGGCGGATCGGCGAGACGTTGCCGCTCGCCCTGCGGATCCTCGCGGTGACCCTCGCCTCCGCCGGTTGCGTGGCGCTGCCCGAGTGGCTGTTCGGACTGGCCACCTCGACGAGTGGGATCGGCTGGATCCTCCTCGACGGGGCCCTGATGGGGTCGGTCAACGGCGCGGCTATGGGAGCCCTCTACGCGGTGCTGGTCGCCTTCGGCCGCGAGACCTTCGAGCCGTCGCGCGTGCGGCTGCGGATCCCGCGCCGCCGGGTCGACCTGAGGGGCGGGCCGGTGCGCGTGACCGTCCGTCGTCTCGGCGCGGTGGTAGTCGGCGGTTTCCTGCTGGGTGCCGGACTCGACAGCGCCATCACGCTGGAGCACGACCTGTTCCACCAGGGGCCGTTCAGCCCGGCCGCGGTGGCGGGCACGCTCGTGAACCTGCTGGGGGCGGGGCTGATCTTCGCCGGTGTGGCCACCATGAGCTTCCTAGCCATGGCCGTGCTGGAGACTCCGCTCGACACCGCGGCCGCCGCCACGCCGGGCGGTCTGCTGGCCGCCAACCGTGCCGCGGTGCTTCAGCAGTTCGTCATCCTTGCGCCGTTGATCGCTCTCGGTATCGCCTTCGGCGGCTTCCTGGTCGGTGACCTCCTGCGGCCCTTCTTCGGCCCGATGGAGTGGGCGTTGTCGATCGGCCTCTTCGTCGGCTCCGTCGCCGGGCCGGGCGGCTCGTCCTCGTTCCTGCTGTCGTTCAGCGCCTGGGGGCAGTGGCTGGTCCTCTCCCGCTTCTGGCTCCCGCTGACGGGACGGCTGCCGTGGAACACGATCGCCTTCCTGGACGACGCGTATCGGCGCGGGGTGCTGCGGCAGACGGGCGCGGTGTACCAGTTCCGCCATCTGCGGCTGCAGCACCACCTCAGCCAGGCGTTCCGCGAGCAGCACCGACGCCGGTACGCACCGGCGCACTTCGCGGTCCACGTCGAGCAGCCCCAAGACTACAACCCGTTGCCGAGGACGCCTCCGAGTCGCCAACTGCCTTGAGCAGAACTCGCCAACTGGCATGAGCAACTCCGGGATGACCAGTACTTTCCAAGTGATCACTCGCCAACAAACGCGAGAGTCACACGTCAGGCCCCGTCGGCCAGGCCGCGCCCGGCGACGTCCCGTCCCGCTGCCCGTCCGGCTGCGCCGCGTCCGGCCGCCCCGGCTGCTGCTGCGCGCTGGTGGCCGGCGGTCGCGCTGGACGTCGCCGAGGGCGGTGGCTGGGTGCTGGACGTCCCGCAGATCCCGGCCCCGGCCGGCACCAAGTTGGGCGACTGGTTCGCGTGGCTGGGCACGGGGCTGCCGCTGCGTGTCGAGCGCGCCCACCCGGCCGGACGCGGCGGCTGCCGACGTCGAGCAGCACGTGCGGGACCTGGTCGTGGTCGCCGCCCCCGCCGAGCGGGCCGCCGGCGCCTCCTGGGCCCGGATGGGGGCGGCGTTCGGCATCACCGCCGACGTCGCCCAGCACCGCTGCACGCCACAGGCCATGGACGAGGTTTTCGGCACCCGCAGGGCCGACCGCACCCGGACGATGTGGATGCCGATGCTGTTCCGCTGAGCGGCTTTCGTGTGACCGACATGAACGGCCCCCATTCCGCTCGGGGCAGAGTTGAGCTCGAACAGCGCGCAGCCGCCATGCGGCTGCGCCGGCATACGACCATCCGGTTCGACGTAAGCCACGGCGACACTGGGGCGTGAACGGGAGGCGGGGTGGTCAGTCACGCCGTTGTGGGGAACGGCGTCAGGTCGAGTGGAACAAGGCGTCCAATCAGAGTGTGATGCGAATCACTCTCGAACTCCGGCTCGAGCGCTTCCTCTCACGCGCCTCTCACGGACTGGGTGTCATGAGGCGGCATCAGGCGTCATGTGGGTTGGATGAGATAGGCCCTGACCTGCACGATCCGGACTGGTGAACATCAGTCGGACGCCCATTCGACCGCTGGGGGTCAAGTGGTTCTCGGAGAGTGGCAGGTTTCCGATCCGTTTCGGTGTTTCGGTCTGTGAGACAGGGACCCTGTTGCCGGGGCCTGGCCGGTCGGTCGTCCGAGTCCACGCTACGAGGTCCGGGCCCTCGTGGGGTCAGGATCTGCGGATGAGAGTGCTTTCGTTGGTGCGGCCGGCGACGTAGTCGTCGATGTTGCGAGCGGTGGCGCCGATGATCTGGCTGACGGCGGTGTGGGTTCTTCGTAGACGTCGAGGCCGACTCCGGAGAGGCGTCCGGCGCGCAGGGTCTCGACCAGGGCGGTGCTGTCGACGAGGCCGCCGCAGCTGGAGTTGACGAGGATGGCGTCGTCCTTCATCCGGGCCAGCGCGGCGCCGTCGATCAGGTGGTGGGTCGCCGGGAGCAGGGGGACGTGCAGGCTCACCAGGTCGGCGCGGGTGAGGAGCTCGGGTAGTTCTGTGTAGGTCATGCCGAGGTCGAGGCAGACGGGTTCTCGGTGATGGCCCAGCCGAGGAGTTCGGTGCCGAAGCCGGCCGCGATCCGGGTGAAGCACTCGCCGATCTTGCCGGTGTCGATCACGCCGACGGTCATCCTGTGGATGTCGTGGCCGAGTAGGCCGTCGAGCCGGAAGTCGAACTCGCGGGTGCGGTTGGCGGCGCGGGGTGAGTCGGCGGTTGACGGCGAGGGCGAGGGCCCACGCGTGACCGTCACCCCTGACATCCACACCCCGTGGGCTGGGCGACCCGGCCAATCCCGTCCCCATGAGCCTCGACCTTCTCGGGGTGACCGACCTGGATCAGCTCGACCGGCTTCTGAAGCGAGTACGCCTCGCCCTTCGGCGGGTACTGGGTCAGGTTCGCGTGCCGAACCATCTGCTCCTTCGATTCGAGGACGGTGAGTGCGCCTTCGTCGTCCTCGATGGTCACGACGAAGAGGGGACCCCGTCGGGCAGGAGGAGGCGGTCGAGTTCGACGCCCTGCTCACCAGCTGCCCGATCTTCCACAACACCCTGGACTTCGCCCAAGCGATGGGGGAGTTGCAGGCCGAGGGCTGGAAGGTTGAGATCGAGGATCTGGCCGAGGTCGCGCCCTGCCTGACCGAGAAGATCATGCGTTCGGCGGGCGGTGGCGGCCGACGGGACACCAAAAGCAGAGCCACCTTCCCGCAGGCCGGCGGGGCCAAGTCCGGCTGCGGAAGCCGACGAGGTCCGGATTCGCGGGCACGGGAGGTTCCGAGGCCTTCCTGACGGGACGTCAGTGAAGTCAGCATTGGGTCAGCATTGGCCCGGCCAAACGCTGTCACGGTTGGCGAGACCTTGTGAAGGGCCAGCGGTGCTGAAGACATGCGGAACGGGCTGGCCGGGGTCCGTGTGGATGCGCCCAGGCGGGGAGTCCGGTCGGTTCGACGGTTGGCTCCCCGCCCGACGAATGTGCAGGTCAGCGTACTCGTCCGCGCGGCTTCAGCGGGGTGGCGGGGAGTTCGGGGGCGGGCAGTCGGTCACCGTGGTAGCCGTGCACCTCGCCGAATCGGTCGCCGGTCATCCAATCCGAACGGGCTCGGGTAATGTCGTCCATCGACCGGCCGATGAAGTTCCACCACATCTAGCGCGGGTGGTGCGCGATCTGCTGCGGGTCCAGCGTCCAGACCTTCGCGCGGGCATCGACGCACGCCGTGTAGGCGTCGTTGGCGGCCTTGTTCGAGGTGAGCAGGACAGGGCCGGGGACGGCGAGGATCGTGGGGATCGCGATGCCGCTCGTCTTGCCGGACCGGGGCGCCATGATGGCGACCATCACGTCCTCCCACGAGGCCCGGACCTCGGCCTTGCCCGGGGAGAGCGTGCCGACCAGGATCCCGCGATCGGCCGGCGCGATCTCCTTCTGGTCCTTCAGGCTCGGGCGAAGGCTCTTCGCCTTCTGCGTGATCTCCTTGTCCAGGAGCGGCGCGATGTCCGCCTTGCGAGCCACCCCGCTCCTGGCCCCGGCGCGGTGGCGGAGCCACAGGACCAGGGCGGTGGTGGTGAGGGCGAGGGTGAGCGCGCTGGGGGCGATGCGGGCGCCGACCAGCACGGCGGCCGGACTCAGGTGCGGCCACAGCCGGTCGGGGTGCAGCAGCGCGTCGGCGACGCGAAACGGGACCCAAGGGCCGGATCCGACATTGAGCACGACGCGACCAGCTGGCGCACCGTGCAGAAGAGGGCCATGCAAAGCCAGACATCAGGGACTCCACGAAAGCCAGAGCAGCTCACCCCGGCCGCTCAGATAGCGCAAGCCGTCGGCAGGACCAAACCGGCCGTTGCTGCGAACCTCTGCGTTGATGTCGGCTGTCGCAGAGGAGGGCCCGTGGTTCAGCAGTTCATGAGCGTCAAGGAGACGGCGGAGTTCCTGAACATGTCCGTTCCGTGGGTGTACCGGGAGGCGCCCCGCGCAGGTCTCGTTCCGTACCGGTTCGGCCAGGGCCGGAACGCCAAGCTGCAGTTCAAGGTCTCCGAGGTCCAGGCGTGGGTGAGGCAGCAGAGGACTGCCGGCGGCTGAGGTTCGTGGCAGCCGCCACGGAGGCCCTGTCCCATGGGGACAGGGCCTCCGTGCGTTCACTCCGCGAGGTCCAGGTTGAGGATCTTGGCGGCCTGGCTGATGGAGCCGGGCATGAGGTGGCGGTAGACCTTGAACGTGATGTCGATGCTCTTGTGGCCCATCCACTCGGCGACGTCGGTGATCGGGATGTTGTGGCTGAGGCAGTTCGAGGCGAAGAAGTGGCGGAGGCCGTAGATCGTCATGCCCTCGGGGATGTCGATTTCGTCGCCCCGGCCCTGGATGCGACGCCACGAGTTCCTGAGGTAGTAGATGGGGAACGGCTTGCTGGGGTCGAGGGGGTGCCGCAGGAGATAGCCGTCGACGGTGCCGTACTTGTCCGCGTACCACTCGATGGTCTGCTTGACGCGGGCTGGGACCGGGGTGTCGCGGTAATCCCCTTCCCTGCGGTGCTTGAGCGGTGCGTACTGGCGGGTCGTCTCATTGACCTGCTCGCTGACGCGGTAGACGTCGTCGGCGACAAGGCAGTTGAGGTTGACGGCGCACGCTTCGCCGTTACGGAGGCCGCACCCGCTCATGAGGTCGGCGATGAGGAGGAAGGCGTCGTCGTCGGCCTCGCGTATACCGAGGAGCTGGGCGGAGGACGGGATGACGGCACGCTTCGGGTTGTACTGGGGCGGCATGACGCCCTTGAGGGGGCTCTCGTCGTAGAGGCCGAGGCGGTGGGCGTCGAGGAGGATGGACTTCAGCTTGTCGAAGACGTTGGACTGGGTGGCCAAGCCCGCGCCGTTGCGCTCCATGGTCTGGATGAATGCCTCGACGACCTTGTGGTCGAAGGTGCCCATCTTGCGGCTCGCGAAGGCCGGGTAGAGGTGGGTCTTCAGCAGTGAGTCGAGCACGCGGATCGACCCGGGAACGAGGTGGCGTTGGCCGGCCTTCCACTCTGCGGCGTACTGCTCGAACCGCATCGGGCTGTACTTCTCTATCCGCTCCGCCTTGCGCTGGCTCTGCGGGGAGTGCTTCCGCTCCCGGTACAGCTCGGCGAGCCGCGCCTTCGCCTTCTCCTGGGTGGCGTAGCCGGACTCCTCCTTCTGCCTCCCCGCCGCGTTGCGGTACCTGATCTTGTACTCGTGCGGGCAGCGGGTCCACCGGGATTCGGGGTGCTCGCAGTCCTTGAAGAAGCTGCCCATGCCTCGGGGGAGGCGGTTAGTCGCCATGGTTGATCTCGCTCCAGGGTGCCATGCTGACGGTTTGCTGACCCCGGATGGTCGATCATGCCCCTGAGCTGGGACGAAACGCTAGTTGCGTGATATGACCAGGAAGGCGCGCAGGTCCTCCTCCGGCGGGATGTGGTCGTCCCCGCTGAACCGGTCGTGGAACAGCGGCCGTTCGTCCCGGCCGAGGCGCGGGTAGACGGCGGCTCGGCGGCAGCTCGCGTACAGGTAGACGAGCGACTCGGCGCGGTGGCCGATGAGTTCGACCAGGGTGTCCCGCTCCTCCAGTCCGAGCAGGGCGCCGTCGAACCCGTCGGTCCCGTACGCGGCGTGGCAGAGCCCGGCGGCCTGGACGGCGGAGTCGGTGCCCCACTCCGCCAGCCGGGCCGCCACCCGGCTCACGTGCTCCAGCAGGGTGCCGCCCGGATGCGGGATCCGGTCGGCCTCGAGGGAGCGCAGGAATTCCTCGATGTGGCTCCACGCGGGAGCGCTGCGATGGTCGGCTGACGTCACCTGAGGAGTTCTACTCGCGGAGTCAGCCGTCCCGCAACCGGAATCGCCGGGTCTGCCGGGCGACTTCGTCAGGCCAGTTCGCGGACCAGCCGGGCGATGGTCGGGGTGTCGACGCCGTGCGCCTCGGCGGCCCGCAGTACGGCGCCGCCGATCGCGTCCAGCTCGGTCGGGCGGCCGGCCTCCACGTCGCGCTGCATCGAGGACTTCATCGTCGCGGGGATGCGGTCGAAGGCGGCGAGCAGCGTCTGCGGGTCGGCCGGGGCGCCGACCGCCTTGGTGACGGCGGTGATCTCGTCCAGCACGGCGAGGAGTTCGGCCCGGTGCTCGGTGCGCACAACGCCGATCCCGTCGGCGTGCCGGGTGGTCAGCAACGCGAAGGGGGCGAGGAAGGAGAGCTTGCTCCAGAGCATCGCCGTCTCGTCCTCGCGCAGGGTGACGTCCAGACCGGCGTGCCGCAGCTGCTCGGCGAACTCCTCGACCGCGGCGGCGAGTTCGATGGTGGCGAACGGGCTGGTGTGCTCGATCCGGCCGGGTGCCGTACGGGTGGCCTCGACCCGGATCGTGCCGGCCACGACCCGCGCGGCGGGAAGGCGCTCGCGCAGCAGCGCCATGTGGTCGAGGCCGTTGAGCAGCGGGACGACGATCGCGCCGCCGACCGCCTGGGGCGGGAGCCGGTCGAGCGCGGCGGTCAGCGTCGTCTCCTTCACCGTCACGAAGACGGCGTCGACCGGCTCGCCCAGCTCGGTGGCGGCCTCGACCCGGGCGGTGAACTCGCCGAACGCGCCGCTGTCGACGTGCAGTCCGTCCCGGTTGAGGGCGGCGGCGGTCTCCTCGCCGGCCAGGCAGACGACCCGGTGGCCGTCGCGCGCCAGCAGACCGCCGATCAGGCCGCCGACGCCGCCCGGTCCGAGGACGGCGACGGTGAGGGGAGTGGTGGGCATGGTGACTCCTTCGAGTGTGAGGGGGTTGGGGGTGGTTACGCGATGCCCCAGAAGACGCGGCCTTCCGAACCGTCCGGGCCGAGGAAGCTGAAGCCGTCGCCGTAACCGAAGTCGAGGAAGGACGGATCGCCCTCGTCCCGGGCGTCCGAGAGGGCGAAGGGTACCGCCAGGGTGCGTCGACCAAGGCCTCGCCGATCGGGAAGGAGGGGTGTCCGCCGAGGTGGTCGTGGACGTGGCCGCCGTCCGGGAAGGGGACTTCGAGGCCTTCGCCGCGCAGGTACCGCTGGAAGGCGGCCCGCCACGGCGTACGACCCCGGGTGCCGGGTGGGCCCGATGACGGCGAAGGGCGGGATCCGCACGCCCGGCTGGACCGGCAGCAGGCCGTCGCCCGACTTTGGATCTCGGCCGCCCATGAGGCCGTTGTCCGCTGCGAGGAAGAGGTAGGCGAGCCGGGCCTCCGCGCCGGGGGATCTCTCGCCGGGAGACTTCCCGCTGGGGGATTCCTCGCTGCCGGGCTCGTTGTCGGCGGACTCGTTGCTGGCGGACTCGTTGCCGGGGACGGAGAACTGGTCGATGAACACCAGGGGTTCACCGGTCGTGGGGCAGAGCGGCCAGGCCGGCTCGGCCGGCCGGCAGGGCTCGCCGCCGAGCTTGGCGACCGGCTCGGTGATCGGGCGCTCGGCCGGGCGCGGGGAGCGCCGGAGGCGGGGGAGGAAGGCGGCGTCGTGCGGACTGGTGGCCGTGCCGGCCGGGCGCGGGGTCATGCAGTGGCCTCGGGGTCGGTGTCGTGGAAGGAGACGTAGTCGAAGTGGAAGGGCGGCTCGCGGCGCGGCTTCCGGCCGGGCGCCGGGGGAGGGCGGCGTGGGACGCGTCGGGAGAGGTGGAGCGGGGCGAACCGCAGACTGCTGCCGCTGCTCGGGTCGGGCACGGGCAGGCCCTCGGCGCGCAGTGCCTCGACCAACTCGCGGGCGGGCCAACCGAACAGGTCGATCCCGTGGTAGCCGACCGGGCAGGCGGGCCGGTCGTCGCTCGGGTTCCGGCCCACCACGACGCCCCGCAGACCGTCGCGGGCCGCTCGGTCGTCGTCGCGGCCGACGCCGTCGCCGCCGTCGCTCGAGAAGATCGTGACGGCCACTCCGGGCAGCTCGAAGGCCAGCGCCCAGCGGGAGCCGCAGACGAAGGCCGGGCGCACGCCGTCCGGCAGCAGCCGGCCGTGCGGGGCCAGCAGCGCGCGCACCGCCTCCTCGGTGAGGCCGAAGCGCAGCTCGGGCAGCGGGGCGGGCAGCCGGACGCCGTGGCCGGGCAGCAGGTCGATGGTCACCTGATGATGATCTCTCCTCGGGGGCGCGGAGGGGAGCCGGTTTTCGCGGTCGGAGACGGCGGGCCGGGCTCAGGCGACGGCATGACCGGGCCGACGCTACTGCGATGATCCGAAGACTCGTCCTAGTTCCACCCGGGCGGTTCGGTTTTCCGAACCCTGAATTGGGGTGCCAGCACAATCGATCGGCCGGTCCTGGAGGCCCAGGATTGAGGCATGAACGGGATGACAAGAGCCGCTGCAGCGGCGGGGCAGGATGCGGTGATGGGCGCGGTGACGGGCGCCGCGCTCACCGGCGAGGGGCTGTACCGCGAGTACGGGCGCGGCGCGGCCGCCGTCCGGGCGCTGCGCGGCGTGTCGGTGGCCTTCGCGCCGGGGACGTTCACGGCGGTGATGGGGCCCTCCGGCTCGGGCAAGACCACCCTGCTGCACTGCCTGGCCGGGATGGACCGCCCCACCCGGGGAACCGTCCGTTGGAGCGGTACGGAGGTGTCCCGGCTGCCCGAACGGCGGCTCGCGGAACTGCGGCGCAGCAGGGTGGGTTTCGTCTTCCAATCGTTCAACCTGATGCCCGCGATGACGGTCGCGCAGAACGTGGAGCTGCCCGGCAGGCTGGCCGGGCGCCCGCCGGAGCGCGCCCGGGTGCGGGATGCGCTAGCCCGGGTCGGCCTGACCGGGCGTGAGCGGCACCGGCCCGGGGAACTGTCGGGCGGTCAGCAGCAGCGGGTGGCGATCGCCCGCGCGCTGGTCGCCCGGCCGGAGGTGCTGTTCGCCGACGAGCCCACCGGCGCGCTGGACCGGGCGACCGGGCACGACATCCTCGACCTGCTGCGCGCGGGTGTGGAGGTGGACGGGCAGACGTGTGTGATGGTCACGCACGACCCGGTGGCCGCCGGGTACGCGGACCGGGTGCTGCTGCTGGCGGATGGGTTGTTGGTGGACGAGCTGATCAGGCCGACGGCGGCGCAGGTCGGCGAGCGGTTGAGCCGGTTGGGCGGGTGAGGGGGATGCGCGGTTCCGTGTCTGCCCTGGCGGTCGGTCAGATCCGTCGCCGACCGGCGGCCTTCGCCGGGCTGGCGGTGGCGCTGTTCCTGGCGATTGCGGCGGTGACGCTGTTCGGCTCGCTGGCCGCCGCGCAGCTCACGGCCCCGGCCGGCGTGACGCGGGCGGAGGTGTCAGGACCGGGCCTGGTGATCATCGCCGGGGCGTTCGGTGAGATGGCCGTCCTGGTCGCGCTGTTCGTCGTGGTCAACGCGCTCGGCTTCACCCTGCGCCAGCAGCACCGCGACCTGGCGCTGCTGCGCACGGTCGCGGCGACGCCCCGGCAGATACGGCGGCTGGTGCGGGTGCAGGTCACGGCGACGGTCCTGCTGGCGGCCGCTCCCGGCTGTGCGGTCGGCCTCCTCGGTGCCCGCGCCTTCCTCGCCGCGCTCCAGCGGCGTGGGATGGCGGCGCCGGGCCTGGGGATACCCGGGACGCCGGTGCCGATGCTGATCGCGCTCGCGATGGCGCTGCTGGTCGGCCTGGCGGCCACCGCCGTGGTGGCCCGGCGGGTCACGCGGTCCACCCCGGCCGCCGCGCTGACCGACAGTGCGGCCGGACAGCGCCGGACGGGCGTGCTGCGGCCGGCGGTCGGGGTGGCGGTGCTGGCGGGCGGTGTCCTGCTGTTGCGGCTGGCCGCGAGCAGGCCGGCTGGGGAGCTGGACAAGGCGGGGCAGGCGGCCATGCTCGGTTCGCTGGTGCTGCTGGTCGCGGTCGCCCTGCTCGGGCCGCCGGCGGCGCGGCTGCTGGCCGTGGTGCTCGGCGCCCCGATCCGGGCGCTGGTGCCTCGGGCGGGCTGGCTGGCGGACGCCAACCTGCGTGGCTACGCGGCCCGACTCTCCTCGGCGGTGGTTCCGGTAGCCCTGCTGGTCGGGCTCTCGGCGGCCATGCTGATCATGACCAGCACCGCGGAGCGGGCGGCCCGAGTGACTGGTGCCACCACGAGCGTCACCAAGGCGAGCGACGTCTGGTTACGGCAGGCGGAACTCGGCCTGCTGGTCTGCTTCGCGGCGGTTTCCACGGTCAACACCCTGGTCGCGCTGACCGCCGACCGACGCCGCGAGTTCGCGATGCTGCGGTTGGCCGGGGCGACGCGCGGCCAGCTGCTGCGGATGCTCTCCGTCGAGGGCGTGCTGACGACGGCGGTGGGCGTACTACTGGGAGCTGTGGTGGCGGCCGCGGCGACGGGGGCGTTCAGCCGGGCGGTCACGGGGTCGGTACTTCCGGTGGTGCCGGGCGCGGCCTGCGCCTGGGTGGTGGCGGGAGCGGCGGTGCTCACAGTGCCGGGGATCGTGGGCACGGGGCTGTGGGCGGTCGGCGGGCGTGCGGTGGAGGAGGTGGGCGGGGAGCGGGGGTGAGGTGGTTCGGTCGGTGGGTGTTGACGGGGACTTGGTTGCTCGGGGACTCGGGGACTCGGGGACTCGGACAAAGGGGGGTGAGGTGGGCGATGGTTCGGGAGCGTGGGCCGGGCGGCCGGCCGCGGCTGTAGCCGATGAGCGGCCCGTGACCAGGCGCTCGCCCGGGCGGGTGCGCGGCGGTTGAGGTGCTTGCCGGGGGATGCTGGGGGCCGGTTGATCGACGAGTGGTGAGGGCACGTGGTGACTGGGTGGCGGCGGATTCTGGCGGTGCGGGGCGGTGACGTGGCGTTCGCCGTCCTCGGGCTGCCACTCGGGGTGCTGGGCGGGGTCTACGCCGTGGCCGTGCTCTACGCGGGGGCCCTGCTCTCGCTCACCGTCCTCGGGCTGCCGTTCGTGGTGGCCGCCCTGCTCGGCGCGCGCGGGATCGGCGGGTTGCACCGCCGGCTGGTCGGGCGGCTGCTGGGCGAGCCGGTGGCCGCGCCGCCGCCGCTGGAACGGCCCGCCGGGGTGCTCGCCCGGGGGCGGGTGGTGCTGACCGACCCGGTGGCCTGGCGGGCGCTGCTCTACCTCTTCCTACGGCTGCCGCTCGGAGCGCTCGGTTTCCTGGTCGCGGTCGGACTGCCGCTCGTGAGCGTGTGGTTGGGGGGCTTCCCGCTGTGGGTGCGGCTGCTGGAGCCGGGGCCGCGGCCGGTGGACTGGCTGGACGTGCTCGGGCTGCCCGCCGGCCTCGCGGTGCTCGCCGCGGTGCCGGCCGCGCTGCGGGTCCTGAGCCGGGCCAACCGCGCCCTCGCCCGGGTGCTGCTCGGACCGGTGCGCTCGCAACAGCGGGTACGGGAGCTGGAGAGCGCACGGGTCACGCTGCTCGCCGAGAGCACCGACCGACTGCGGCGGCTGGAACGCGACCTGCACGACGGCACCCAGGCACAGCTGGTCGCGCTCGCCATCACCCTCTCCCTGGCCGACGACGCCCTCGCAGACCTGGCCCCGGCCGGTGCTGACCCCGGGCCAGGCCCAGCGCGGCTGCGCACCCTGGTCGACCGGGCCCGCGGGCAGACCGACGACACCATCGCCGGGCTGCGCCGCCTCACCCGGGGCATCCACCCGGTAGCGCTGGACGGCGGTCTGGCCGAGGCGCTGCCCGGCCTCACCGGCACCTCGCCGGTGCCGGTCACGGTCCGGCTGGACCTGCGGGAGCGGCCGGTGGAGGTGATCGAGCGCGCCGTCTACTACTGCGCGGCCGAGCTGCTCACCAACGTCGCCAAGCACAGTGGCGCGCACACGGCCGAGCTGACGGCGAACGCGGTCGACGGTCGGATACGGCTGACGGTCCGTGACGACGGGCGCGGCGGCGCGGCGATCGGTGCGGGCACCGGGCTGGCGGGGCTGGCCGAGCGGCTGGCGGCGGTGGACGGGGTGCTGCGGGTGGACAGTCCGCCCGGTGGGCCGACGACCGTTACCGCCGAGCTGCCGAGCAGGCTGTGACGGCTCCTCGCGGGGAGTCGGTCAGGTGCCGGTCTCCGCGAGGTAGGTGAGAACGGCCTTGACCCTCCGGTTGTCGGCGTCCGTCGCGGGCAGGTCGAACTTGGTGAACACGGCGGCCACGTGCTTCTCCACCGCGCGCTCCGACACGGTGAGCAGCCCGGCGATCGAGCGGTTGGAGCGGCCCTGCGCCATCAGCTCCAGCACCTCCCGCTCGCGCGCGGTGAGCGAGTCCACCCGACTACGCCGCCCGCCGTGCATCAGCCCGTTGACGATCTCCGGGTCGAGCGCGGTGCCGCCCCGGGCGACCCGGTGCAGGGCGTCCACGAACTCGGAGGTGCGGGCCACCCGCTCCTTGAGCAGGTAGCCGATGCCGGCGGCACCGGCGGCCAGCAGCCGGGCCGCCCAGGCGGTCTCCACGTGCTGGGAGAAGACCAGGATCCCGACCTCTGGCGAGGCGGCCCGGATCTCGACGGCTGCCCGGATTCCTTCGTCGGTGTGGGTGGGCGGCATCCGGATGTCCACCACGGCCACGTCGGGCCGGTGCTCGGCCACGGCGGCGACCAGCTCGGGGGCCGTACCGGCGGTGGCGACCACCGCGCAGCCGCGGGCCGTCAGGAGCTCGACCATTCCGTCCCGGAGGATCACTGAGTCCTCGGCGAGGACAACGCGGAGCTGCTTGTCGATCATGACGCCATTATCGCGGGGCGCGACGGCCGTTGAGCGCACGGGAGCCGGGCACTGGCGAGAAATGTACAGCCAGACTGGACAGTCCAGACTGATGAAATTAACGTGGAACCGTGACCGAGAAGCGAACCGCCCCAGCCGCCCTCGAAGCACCCGCCGGGCCGGCCGATTCCGCCGGCTCAGTCGATCCCGTCGACCGGGCCGACTCCACCGACCCCGCAGACCCGGCTGACTCCGCCGACTCCGCAGCGATTGCGGCCCGGGAGCTGCGCGCCGTCTTCAGTCGCCTGCGCCGCACCCTCCAGGAGAAGATCCAGGGCGCCAGCGATCTCACCCCCTCCCAGACCGCCGTCCTCAGTCGGTTGATCGGCGACGGCCCGGCCTCCGCCAGCGTGCTGGCCGCCGCGGAGCGGGTCCGCCCGCAGTCCATGGCCGCCACCCTGGCCGCGTTGGAGGAGCACGGCCTGGTCGGGCGCCGACCCGATCCCGAGGACGGACGCCGCCAACTGGTCAGCCTGACCGAGGCGGGGCTCGCGTGGATCGCGGACAGCCGCCGGGCGCGTGAGGAGTGGCTGGCCCGCGCCCTGCAGGAGGAGTTCACCGAGGCCGAGCGCGCCACCGTGCTGGCGGCGCTGCCGTTGATCGATCGGCTGAACCGGCGATGAACGGCCCGTCGACCCTGCTGGCCCGACTCCGCGTCCGCCGCCAGTCGCCGGGCGGTCAACGGTCCGGGCGCCCCGCTGAACAGCCCACCCCCGGTCGCGAGTTCAACCGCCGACTGCTCGCCCCGATGGTGCTCGGCTCGGTGCTCAACCCGATCAACTCCTCGATGATCGCGGTGGCCCTGGTCCCCGTCGGCACCGCCTTCGGCGCGCCGCCCGCCGAGACCGCCTGGCTGGTCACCGCGCTCTACCTCGCCACCGCCGTCGGCCAGCCGGTGATCGGGCGGCTGGTGGACGACTACGGACCGCGCCGGCTCTACCTGGCCGGAACAGCTCTGGTCGGCCTCGCCGGGCTGCTCGGCGCGCTGGCGCCCTCGCTCGGGCTACTGGTCGTCGCCCGGGTGCTGCTCGGCCTCGGCACCTCCGCCGCGTACCCGGCCGCGATACACCTCACCCGCAGCGAAGCCGAGCGGACCGGGCAGAGCAGCCCGACCGGCGTGCTGACCGCGCTCGCCGTCGCCGGCCAGACCGTCGCCGTGGTCGGACCGACCCTCGGCGGCCTGCTGATCGGGCTGGGCGGCTGGCGGACGGTCTTCGCCGTCAACGTCCCGCTGTCGCTGACCTGCCTGGCCCTCGGGCTCTCCCGTCTGCCCGCCACCCTGCCGCGCCGGAACCGGGAGGACCGGCTCGACCACGCCGGTATCGCACTGTTCGCCGTCCTCCTGCTGACGCTGATGCTGTTCGTGATGAAGCCCGGCACCGCGCTCTGGCACCTGCCGGTGCTCACCGTCCTGGCCGCCGTCGGCTTCGCCGTGCGCGAGACGCGGACCAGTGACCCCTTCATCGACCTGCGCGCGCTCGCCCGCAACCGTCCGTTGATCGCCACCTACCTGCGCCAGGTCCTCGGCAACACGGGCACCTACGCCTTCCTCTACGGCTACACCCAGTGGCTGGAGGAGGGGCGCGGTCTGGGCGCGGCCTCCGCCGGGCTGGTCCTGCTGCCGCTCTCGCTCACCGGCCTCGCGGTCTCCGTCGTCACTGGCCGAAGTGCGGCCGTACGCGGCAAGCTGCTGGTCGGGTCGGTCTTCCAAATGGCCGCCAGCGCCGCCCTGTTGCTGCTGGGATCGACCAGTGCGGTCGCCGTGCTCATCGCCGTCGGCCTGCTGGCGGGAGTCCCGCAGGGGCTGATCGGGCTCGGCAACCAGACCGCCCTCTACCACCAGGCCGACCCGGCCACCATCGCCTCCGCGGCCGGGCTGCTGCGCACCTTCATGTACCTCGGCGCGATGGCCGCCTCGGCGGCGAACGCGGCCTTCTTCCCGCACGGCGCCACCACCGGAGGTTTGCACCACCTCGCACTGTTCATGCTCGGCGGCGCGACCCTGCTCTTCCTCGCCGTCCTCCCCGACCGCTCGCTCGGCCGGATGGGAGCCGCTGTCGGGATAGCGAGCTGATGGATCGTCCTTCGGCGGGTGCGTCACTGCCCGCGCCAGGCGCGGACGCCCGGGGCTGACCTCGACCACCCCGGACGGAAAGGCGTCCCGGATCGGCTCGGGCAGGACCCGCTGTTCCTCCACCCGGCCGGGTGAGGGGGAGAGCGGGCGACCCGGAGGGTGACGCCCGAGGTCCGCGCGGGCGGCGGGGCCGGGAACGCGGCCGTGGCCAGGACATGACCCGGCGGAAACCCGCTGGTCAGCGCCGCCCGGGCGGCCGTAGACTCCCATGCTCGTGACCGAGACCACCGCCGCCGCCCCGCTGCCCGGCCCCGCCGCCGGATCGCCCTCCGACGCCGAGCTGATAGCCACCGCCGTGGCCGCCGCCGGAAGGGACATGGTCGAGCGCGAGACCGTGGCCGAGGTGCTGGCGCTCTGCGCCGTCGCCGGGGAGCACCTGCTGGTGATCGGCGCCCCCGGAACGGCCAAGTCGGAGGCAGTACGGCGGGTCGCGGCGCAGCTCGGCGGCCGTTACTTCGAGTACCTGCTCGGCCGCTTCACCGAGCCCAACGAACTCTTCGGTCCCGTCGACCTGCGCCGACTCCGGGAGGGGCGGGTCGAGTTCGAGACCGCCGGAATGCTGCCCGAAGCCGACATCGCCTTCCTGGACGAGATCTTCCTCGGCTCGACCGCCGTTCTCAACACCCTGCTCGGCCTGCTGAACGAGCGGGTCTTCCGGCGAGGCCGCACCACCCTCGCCAGCCCGCTGCGGATCTGCGTCGGCGCCGCCAACCACCTGCCCGAGGACCCGGCGCTGGCCGCCTTCGCCGACCGGTTCCTCGCCCGGGTCTTCGTCGAACCGGTCCCGGACGCCCGCCTGGAGGAGCTCCTGGAGTCCGGCCGCCGCCCGGCCGCGCCCGTCGCCCCCACCGCGACCCGCGACCTGCTCGGCGCGCTCGACCGACTGGCCGCCGCCGCCCGCGGCTGCGACCTCGACTCCGTCACCCCGCTGCTGGCCACCGCGCTGCGCCGGCTGCGGGCGGCGGGCGTACCGGTCAGCGACCGACGCGCCGTCCGCTCCCAGAACCTCGTCGCGGCCGCCGCCGTCCTCGACGGCCGCACCAGTGCCTCGGCCCGTGACCTGTGGGTGCTCCCGCTGATCGCCCCCACCGCCGACAGTCAGACCCTGGCCCGCGAGACCCTCGCCGACCTGATCGACCAGGCCGCCAACCGCAGTCTGGCCCACACCTCCGAAGAGCTCTCCCGCAGCACCGCCGCCCGCGCCGAACGGCTCATGCGCACGGGCGCCGCGCTGCTCGCCGAACACGGCGGGCTGCCGGACGGTCAGGACTCCCGGCTGCGGCTGGAGGCCGTGCTGCGGGAGATCGACGCCGGTTTCGACCCCGCGGACCTGCCCGCGCCGCTGGCCGGCGTCCGGGCGGGCCTGGTCGCGGTGGTCGCACCCTCGTGACCGGCGTCCCGCTCCGCTGGGAGCGCCGCGAACCCCCGCTGGAGGCGGTGGCCGTGCTCGCCCTCGGGTCTGCGGTTCCGGCCCTCGCGGCCGCGGCGCGGTCCCGGATGCGGGCCGGTGGCAGGCTCGCGGTCGCGGCCGACGAGAACGCGCTGCTGGTCCTCGGCGAGGCGGCGGACCTGCCGTGGGCCGACGGCGCCCGCTACCTCGGCCCGGACGGCGGAGTGCTGGTGCCGACCACGGCCCGCCCGCAGCCGTCGGCCTCACTCTGGCGGGCAGCCCTCGGGGCGACGGAGACGCAGCTCTGCGTGCTGGTCCCCGGCCATGCGCTGGTCACCGATCCTCCGGCTCCGGGGTGCGACCCGGCGGGACTGGACTCGGTGCGGGCGAACAGCGGCGGCGGGGGCAGCGAGACAGCCGGCAACGGAACCGACGGCAACAGCGCCGACCGCAGCGGGGCCGACGGCGACGGGGCAGACGGCAGCGGGACCGATGGCGACGGAGGCCCGGCATGACCGTCGCGCTCGCGCCGTGGGCCGCGACGCTCTCCGCGCTCACGCCCGAACTCGCCACCGCCCTCGGTCCGTTGCTGCGCCGCCTGGACGCGCTGATCGGCGAGCGGGAGTCCGTCGCCGGGGCCGAGGGGGAGCCCGACGGGTACGGCGGGCTCGCCCGCACTGGGCGGCCGGAGCAACTGCTGCCGTCCGAGTGGCTGCTGGCCGAGGAGTTCCCCGAGGAATTCCTGCGTCGCTGGACGGAGAACGAACTGCTCCACCTGGCACCCGAGTTGAGCAGCCCTGTCAGCCGCGGCCAGGTGGTCGCGCTGGTGGACTCCGGCCCCGGGCAGGCGGGAGCCGCCCGACTGGTCCAGCTGGCCGCGCTGCTGGTGCTGCACCGGCGAGCGGCCGCCCGCGACAGTGAGCTGCTGGTCGGCGTGCTCGGGGACCCGCCCGGGCAGCTGATCGGCGGTGACCTCGCCGAGCTGCTGCCGCGCTGGCTCAAGGCCCGGCGGCACGGCGACCCGACCCCGGAGGACGTACGCGACGCGGAGCGGGCGCTGGACGCCGCCGCGCAGACCTGGCTGCTCACCTCGCCCCGCCTGGCCGCTCAACTGCCCACCCGGCAGCGGACGGTGACCAGTGCGGAGGCCGACTGGAGCGCGGACGGGGCCGGACAGGTCAGGGTCCGGGTGAACGGTGGACCGGCCGTGGAACTCCCGCTGCCCCCGGCGCGGATCGCCGTACGGGCCCTGCGCGGCGCCGAGTTCGGCAACTCGGCGGACCTACGCGCGCCACTGGCCGGCATCGGGGGAGCGCTGCCCGCCTTCACCACCGGTGCCAGTACCCTGCTCGCCCGGGGTCGGGAGGCCGGCGTCCTGATCGCCCTGGGACTGGCGGGCGGAGGAGCCGTCGACAGCGCCGCACGGCCGCGTCGCCACCAGCTGCCCGGACCGGTGATCGCGGCCGGACGCCAGGGCGGGCGGCTGCTGGTGTTGTACGCCCAGGACGAGCGGCTGATGCTGCACGTGAGCGGCCGCGGACTGGGCGACCCCGCCCGTTACAAGGTGAGGGCGGCCGAACTCGACCTGCCCCGGGTCGGCTCCGCCGAGTTCGCCGAGCTGATGGCGCAGCCCGTGCTGCCGCTGCTGCGCGAGGGCGAGGACCTGCTGCTGCCGCTGGCCGGCCAGTGGCAGCGGATCTCGCCCGGCGGCCGGGTGGCCGGCGACGGGCCGGTGGTCTCCACCGCGGGCGGACGACCGTTCTGCCACGCGCGCGAGCCCAGGCTGTCGGCCGCGCCGGTGCCGAACGGGGCGGCCGATGCCGAGCACCTGGTGCACGGCGCGGGCTTCGTCGGCTGGTCCGCCGACGGACGGGAGTGGGAGGTGCGCGGTCCGGGCGGGAGCCGGCGAATCGTCCTCGGGGACGGTGAGGCCGAGGTGATCGGGCTGGTCGCGGACGGCGCCGAACCCGTAC
>NZ_JBHVVI010000102.1:30158-33067 GCF_042883685.1 Kitasatospora sp. NPDC058190 | reverse complement strand
GCCTCTCCCCGCGCGGGGAGAGGCCGACCCGGGCGTCGCGTGCCCGGCGGGATGTCAGACAGGCCTTACGCCCGGTGGGCCGCCGGGCGCTCCGGGGAGGCCTCGGCGAGCGCCCGGGTGACCGCCGCGACGCCCTCGCGCAGGCCGTACACCGGGGTGCCGGGCTGCTGGCGCCAGGAGTCGTCGATCCCGCCGGCGTCCACCGTGTCGAAGCCCAACTCATCGATCAGCGCCCGCACCACACGCTTGGCCGCCTCGTCGTCGGAGGCGACCGGCACGGCGAGGCGCTCCGGGTCGCCCGCCGGGCGGGGGCGCTCCAGCAGGTCCTGGGCGTAGGTGCCGTTGAACGCCTTCACCACCCGGTGGCCGAGGTGCTGCTCCGTCCAGCGGCTCTCGGTCAGCCCGCCGTCCTCGATCGCGTCGATCCGGCCGTCGCGCTGCTGCGGGTAGTAGTTGCCGGTGTCGATCACCGCCACGCCCTCCGCCGCGCCGTCCAGCAGCCCGGCGGGCAGGGCCGGCACGCTCTTCAGGGGGACGGTGACCACCACGACCTGCGCGCCCTTCGCCGCCTCGGCGGCCGTCACCGCCTTCGCGCCGGTCTCCTCGACCAGCGCCTTGAGCGACTCCGGGCCGCGCGAGTTGGCCACCGAGACCTCGTGCCCGAGCGCGGTCAGCCGCCGGGTCAGGTTGCCGCCGATGTTGCCCGCGCCGATGATGCCGATCTTCATGGGAAAGCCCTCGTTCCGGGAGTGCCACAAGCTCGTCGACCTGCCGCAACCAGACGGTGACCGGTTCTGT
Source organism: Kitasatospora sp. NPDC058190 (assembly GCF_042883685.1). Taxonomy (NCBI): domain Bacteria; kingdom Bacillati; phylum Actinomycetota; class Actinomycetes; order Kitasatosporales; family Streptomycetaceae; genus Kitasatospora; species Kitasatospora sp. NPDC058190. The sequence goes on along the minus strand of NZ_JBHVVI010000102.1, from coordinate 32,269 downwards.
TCCCGGCGACCCGAGTCCCCGCCGGACGGCGTACCGGATCCACCCGGCCGGCCGAGGTGTCCAATGGTGTGCATGACGAACGGCGCGACACTGCGCGAACTCATCAACGGGCTCCCCGAGGCCTTCGCGGCGGCCCCGCGCCCCGCACGGATCGACGCCTGCCCGTGCTGCACCACCCGGGCCGAGATCGACCTGCTGCTCCGCACGCCGCGCGAGCGGCTCGGGCCCGACGAGCTGATGCACTACGCCACCTCCGCGTTGAACACCGTCGGGTCGCCGGCCGACCTGCGGTACTTCGCGCCGCGGATCCTCCAGCTCGTCCTCACCGGTGAACTCACGGTGCCCGACCTGGAGGTGGTCGGCATCAAGCTCGCCCAGGCCGGCTGGCGCGACTGGCCCGAGGCGCCGTACCTGCGCCGGCTCCTGGACGCGCTCTGGTCGGACGTCCTCGGCAACGCCGACGAGTGGTGGGACGCCGAAGCCGTGGTCTGCGCACTCGCCGGCGCCGACCCGGACATCGGACACCGGTTGGCGGAATGGGCCCACTTGGCGACCCCGACCGCCGTCGAGCGGCTGCACGAGTTCGTCATGACCGGCGGCGGCAAGCCCCGGAATGCCTTCTGGGACAAGCAGGGCACCCCCTACCGGACGTTCGTCGACTGGCTGCGCGGCCCCGACCTCCGACTCGCCGTCGAAGCAGCCGTCCTGCGAACCGACGACCCGGTGCAACTCGAACAACTCTCCACCGTCCATGACATCCTGACGACTTTCGCGTAGCGTCCGTTCGTATGACTCACGACCTGGCGCCGCCACTCCTCGTGGTCGCGGCGGTTCTGCTCGCCGTCAAGGTGAATCGGCGCCGACGGAACGGGAATCCGGTACCGCTACTGCCCCGATCCACCCCGGCCCGGGCGGTCGCCGTGGCTGTCGTCGCGCTGGTGGTGGTCTCGGGCGTGCTGGCGGGCGGGCCCTGGACGGCGTCGATCATCCCCGCCGTGGCGCTCGGCGGACTCGCGGGCGCCGGCGTGGACCTCCTTCACCGTTCCCGCCGTTGACGCCGTCCCCGGGGCGCCGGCCACGGCATCCCGGCGGCCCGGCCGACCTCGCGTGGCGTCACCAGGATGGGAGGCGCCTCTCGTGCCGGTCACGGCTGGAGCACCAGCAGGTCCCGTTCGTACATCCAGGCGGCGACGGCCAGGGCCTGCTCGGCCGGCATGGTGCGGCCCCAGGCCCGCAGGGCCTCGGCGAGTGTGTGTCCGCCGTGCAGGGCTTCCGCCAGTGGGGCGAGTGCGTGCCCACCGAGGTAGGCCACCGGCCGGGGCAGCGCGGGGTGGGTGAGCGTGGGTCGGAGCGCCACCTGGTCGCCCACCACGCAGGGGGTGCTCGTCAGCCGACCGGCCGGTGCCAGTCGGACCCGCCGGTGCATCAGCGCTGCCAGGTTCGTGCGGGTCGCGGGCGCGGGTGAGGCGGCGGGCCCGGGGGCGGGGAGCGGCCGGGCGCGTCGGCGCCAGAAGGTGTTGCCCCGGTGCGGGAGGTGTTCCGCGTAGTGGTCGCCGGCCCAGCGTGCGTGCTGTTCGACCGAGGAGAGCTGGCTGTCGCGGTAGTAGGTCAGCGCGGCCTTCCGGTCGCCGCCCGGGTCGAGCAGGGTGTGCACGGTGACCGCCCCGGCCATGGCGGTCTGCAGGGCCTTGTCCACCCCGGAGGAGGAGAGCGGGTCGAGGGCGAAGGCCGCCTCGCCCAGGCTGATGCGGTCCTCGGCAACGGGGTCGGGGTCGTGGTAGCCGGTGGCGTCGCAGACCGCCACCGCGCTCGCGGGCCGCTCTCCCGCGAGTCCGCGCAGCAGTTCGGAGCCGCCCAGCAGGCCTCGCAGGAAACCGGCGAGGGAGGAGCGGCGGACGCCGGACCGGTGCAGCTGTTCCGGGTCGGTGAAGGCCATGGCCCGGTAGGCCCCGTTCGGCAGGGGCGTGCCCCACAGCCAGCCGTGCGGCCCGGCCTCCAGGCAGGTGGGGAACCGGGCCGGGCCCGGCGGCACCCGCCCCGGCGCGGACCGCGCCGCCGGGCCGCCGCCCGGGGGGGGGCACCCCCCGCCGCCGGTGCGCCCCCCGCCCGGG
>NZ_JBHVVI010000102.1:0-30148 GCF_042883685.1 Kitasatospora sp. NPDC058190 | reverse complement strand
CGCGGGGCGGCCCGCCCCCCCGCCTGGTCCCGCCGGGGGGTGCCCGGCTCCCCCCCTGCCAGGCCGCGTACAGCGCGACGGTCCGCGGGCCGGTGCGGGTCACGCGCCCGCCGAGGATCCGCGACCGCCCGGTGGCATCGACCAGGAACCGGGCGCGCAGGAGCCGGGACCCGTCGGGCGTCGTGACGGGCACCTCCCATCCCTCGGCGCGGCGGTCGGGCCGGTGGGCGCGGGCGGGCTGGAGCACGGTGACGCCGGCGGATCGGGCGGTGTCCAGCAGGAGTTGGTCGAATCGTCCGCGGCAGACCGTGAGTCCGCACGTACCGGCCGGCAGGCGAACCCGACGCACCTGCTCGTCCGCCCAGCGCACGCTCGACCAGGTGGGAGTGAGGAAGCCCGCGCCGCGTACGGCGGGCAGCAGCCCGAGGCTGTCCAGCAGCGGCCAGACGGCCGGCGTCAGTGCCTCGCCGACGTGCGGGCGCGGGAACGGATGCCGCTCCACGAGCAGGACCCGGTGGCCGAGTTCACTCAGCCGCCGGGCGCACAGGGCCCCCGCCGGTCCGGCGCCGAGGACGCAGATCTCGGTGTCGATCGGGGAGGAGGGCGCCGCCCCGACGCTCATGCGCCCGCCTCGCTGGTTCGCTCGCGCCGCTCGCTCACGCCGGTGTCCCGGTGGCCGGCCCGGGGCGGAACCAGTCGGGCTGCCGGGCGAGCATGCGATGGTACGCGCCCAGGGCGTAGTGCAGCCAGCCGCGGATGTACTGACAGGCGGGGCGGCCGCGGTCGATCACCTCGTGGTGGCAACCGCCCCCGCACAGGTAGCGCGCCCAGCACGAGCGGCACGGTTCCTGGCGGTGCACGTGCCGCTCGCTCAGCCAGGCCAGTTGGCGGTCGCGGTCGACGCCCCGGTCGAGGCTGCCCATCGCGCCCCGGGCATCGCCCACGAAGCGGTGGCAGGCGGCGAGCTCGCCCTCCGCCGAGACGCCCAGGTACCCGGCGCCGGCGCCGCAGGGGTAGGGGCGGTGGGTGCCCCGGTAGAGTTCGCGCAGTGCGTTGACCAGGTTGGCGAACGGGTAGCGGTGGCCGGCGACCACCTGTCGTTCGAACTCCTCACCACAGGAGACCATCTGATCCAGCATCACTTCGAGATCGGCGGTGGTCAGTTCGCCGCGGCCGGTCGGGGAGTTCAGCAGCGGCGAGAAGCCGACGCTGTGGAATCCGAGGTGGACGAAGGCGTCCAGGGTCTCCCGCAGGGCGAGGTTGTGCGGAGTCACCGTCACCCGGGCGGAGACCTGCATCCGTCGCTGCGCCGCCAGCAGCGGGGCCACGTTGGCGATCACCTTCCGGAAGCTGCCCTGTCCGCCCCGGTACGGGCGCAGCGAGTCGTGCACCTGCTGGGTGCCGTCCAGGCTCACCGTCACCGCGAAGCCGTGCCGTTCGAAGAAGTCGGCGTCCGCGGCCGTCACGGTGGTGCCGTTGGTGGTGATCGAGAAGGTCGCCGGCACGTCGCGCTCCGCCGCGAGCCGGGCCGCGTGCTCGGTGGCGGCGTGCACGACCGGCCGGTTGAGCAGCGGCTCGCCGCCGAGGAAGGAGAGGTTCACCCGCTCGCCCGGTGCGGCCGCGCGGAAGAGCAGCTCGACCGCGGCGAGCGCGGTCTCGACCGACATGCTGGTGGGTGTCTTGCCGAAGCTGCCCTGCTGGGCGTAGCAGTAGGTGCAGCCGAGGTTGCACTTCTGCGCCACCGAGAGCGACAGGGCGCGTACCGGCGGCTCGACGGGCGGCCGGTCGTCGATCAACTGCGGTGCCTCCAGCCCCAGTTCGGACATCAGCCGGGAGAGCTCGGGGCCGTCCCCGGCGTGCCGGGCGCGGTCGAGGGCCCGGTAGCTGTCCGCGTCGAGGTCGAACAGGCGGCTGCCGTTGACCACCAGGGCGTGCCGGCCGACCTCGGTACGCAGCAGGTGGAGGTCGGGGCTGGCCGGGGTGGACAGCTCGAACAGCTCGCGGGCGGGTCCGCGGGTCGCGGATCCGGTGGGGGAGGGATTCATCGGATGGGCCTCGTCAGAGATGGTCCGGATGGTCGGAGATGGTCCGGATGGTCAGCGGTGGTCCGGGTAGTCCCGGCCACCGACGATGAACCGCAGGTGCTGCTGCCACTCCCGGAAGAGGGTGTCGTACGTCAGGAGGCGGGTGTCCCGGCCGTTGTCGAGCACGTACTCCCTGGGCTCGCGGTGCACCGAGAGCCAGTGGTTGCCGACGCTGACGCCCTGCTCGTCCACGTCCACGTTGACGTAGTCGGGCCGGCTGGCCGCCCAGTAGTAGCAGGCGCACTCGCGGTAGTCGTTCTGCCAGGGCGAGCAGAGGCTGCGGGTGAGGTCGCCGGGCTGCACCAGCTGCTCGTCGATCACCGCCAGCCGGTCCTGCGCCGCCTCGCTGACGGCGAACAACGGGCGGACGACCAGATCGACCGAGCGCAGCTCGGCCGGGTCCTTCGGGATGCCGACCGGGTTGTCGCTCGGCTGCATGGTGAACTCGCAAGCCACCTTCCGACCGGCATGGTCGTCCAGGACCTTGGCGAGGGAGTTGGACCATTCCAGCATCGTCACACCGTCGGGGTTGGCGCCCGAGGTGAGACTGCCGATCTCCCCCCGGGGCAACTGCGGGCCGGTCACGTCACCGACCACCGCTTCACCGGCCACCCGGAGCAGCCGGCAGCCTTCGAGGATCTGGTGCTCCGGGTCGGCCCGGACCACCAGGTTGTCCGCCTCGTGCAGCTCGATGCCCTCGAAGATCCGGCGCCAGATGTTGCGGAAGTCGAATTCGAGGCCGGGGAAGGCGTTGGAGATGGCCGCGGCCGCCAGGGTGCTGGGCGGGTTCCCGGGCGCCCGGTAGTGCAGCTGGGCCGAGAGGTTCGTCGGCTGGATCGAGCTGATCGGCTGGGGCTCTGTCATCCCTGCTCCTCGGGGGTGGCGGCCGAAGTGGCGGCGCCGGCGGGACCGTTGTCGGTGAAGATCGCGCGCTGGGCGACCTTGCGGATGAGGTCGACCTGGCGGCGGGTCAGCGCGAGGGAGCGACCGTCCGCGCCGCGCATCAGGGCCGGCATCTTGCGCCGTCCTTTGTCGGACAGGTCGCCGACGTCGTCGAAGTCGCGCAGCACATCGGCGAACCACGGCGCCGTGCCGCTGCGCAGGCCGGCGAGCACCTGATGATGCAGGTTCAGCAGCGCGGTGCGGTCGACCAGCGACGGCGCCATGATCGGCTCGTACAGGCGGCCGGTGTCGTTGGTGTCCTGGGCGACCATGGTGGAGGCGCCACGGACCTGGCCGTTCACCGTGTTGCCGTTCAGCACGGCCGTGTTCATCAGCCGGACGGTGTCGAAGGCGCGCCGGACCACCTCCTCGGCGGCCTCCAGGGAGACCTCGTCGGCGGTGACGGTGGGGCCGAACATGGCCTGCTCCAGCTCGTCCGCGACGGCGCGGACCGGGAAGCTGTCCGGAGCGTAGGCCGGCGGGCCGGCGCCGATCCGGCCGTAGGCGCTCAACAGGGTGCCGTCGATGGTGAGTTCAGCCCTGACCAGGCCGTCGCACTCGTCGTCCAGATAGCCCTTGCTGATCCAGTCCAGGCCCTGGGCGAAACCGGCGTAGATCTGGGAGGGGTTGGTCACCCGGGGACTGTTGCGGTCGTCGTGGTAGCCGAGCCAGCCGCCCCGGTTGGCGTCGTACAGGAAGGCCGTCACGTTCGGGTCGGGCTTCGGCTGCTCCTCCGTGCTGGAGCCGTAGACGCGGCCGGCGGCGGGGGTGAAGCGCAGCCGGATCCCGGGGAACCCGGGGGTGGGCCTGAGGTACCGGACGTGCCCGAGCGGGAGCTCCCGGCCTTCCCAGAAGTTCGGGCAGGTGCCGTTCAGCGGGTGCACCGCGTGGTCGTGGAACGGGCCGACCTGCGCGTCGATCCGGTCGTTCTCGTCGCCGGTCCGCCGGTGGATCTTGTGGTTGCCCACGTGCACCGACCAGCGCACGTCCTCGGGGCCGAGCCCGTGCCGGGCCAGCAGGTCGAGGGTCAGCGGCTCCAGCACGTCCTCCCGGCCCGGCTCCGAGGTCAGTGCCCAGACCTCCAGGAACGGAGCGACCGGCCGGACGTCGCCGTTCTCGGTGAACAGCAGCTCGGGCGGGGCCTCGTACGACGTGATGGCCCCGCTGTCCGGATCCACCTCGAAGGTCGGGGCCGGTCGCAGCTGTCGGGGCGCCAGCGGGCGCTGCGGGTCCACCAGCGCCTCGTAGTTGTCCATCGGCCGGGCGGCCGCGCCCAGGCGGCCGATCGCCAGGGGCGGGAGAATCCGGAGTTCCTTGATGGCCACGCTCTCTCCTCGTAGGTGGTTGGTCGCTCCCCCGGGGTCGTTCAGCGATCGGCCAGGACGCGGCCGACGAAGTCCCGCGCCTGGAGGTCGGTCTCGCGCAGTGCGCGCAGGTACGCCTCGCCCTCGGTCGTCAGCGTCGTCCCCAGCAAGTCGTCGACGGCGAGCAGCGAGGCCTCGGTGAGGTCGCGCTGGAGCAGCCAGCGGTTGCGGTCGCCCGCCGGGAGGTCCAGCGTGTACGGCATCTCGAACGGCGGGCCGGCCAGCAGACCGGTGGACCCGTCGCGGTCGAGCGGGAGTTGGAGCAGCATCCCGGCGACGGCGCGGAGGTTGTACATCTCGCCGAAGGCCCGGTGGATCAGCGATCCGCGCGCGGTCAGGGTGGCGCCGTTGTCGAGCGGGCCGATCAGGCGGAAGGCGTGCGCGACGTCGGCCAGCAACATGCGGTAGCGCAGGTTGAACAGGTGGCCCCAGCGGGCGGCCTCGGGGTGGGTGATGAGGGAGACCTCGGGGCGCGACTGGTCCGGTGCGAGGGCCAGCGCGTGCGTCAGGGCCAGGGTCTCCTCGTTGAGCCGGTGGTCGGTGCGCGGGTTCTCGGCGACCTGCCGTGCGACGGCGTCCTGGTCGGAAGGGTCGAGCCGCTCCAGTTCGCGGAAGATCGTCAGGAAACGGAAGAAGTGGGAGAGTTCCCCCGGGCCCGTGCCGGCCGCGCTGGCGGCCGCCGGGACCGGGGCCTGGAGCGGTGGGAGCGCCTCGCCCTGGTCGCCGATGAGCTTCAGCGCGTTCAGGGCGGTGTCGCGCGAGGAGACGCCGATGATCAGCAGGTCGGGGGACTGGGTCTCGGGCACGTTGCCGGAGTCCCGACCGCGTTCACCGAGGGTGTAGCCGCGGCCCCACTCGTTCCAGGAGGCCTGATAGGGAAGGGTTTCGGCCTGGAAGGCGGCGTCCGGGATCCGGTCGCGGTCTCCCAGGATGTCGGTCAGCCGATCGTAGAGGGCGCCCACGCGGTTCACCGGCACGCCCTGCTTTCCGGCGGCCAGCTGCCGGATCCGGTCGGCCTCCTCGCCGGTCCAGTCGGGCGGGCTCTCGGCGCAGATGTACCGGGCGAGGGTCTCCGGGGTGAGCCGCCGGAGCGTGAACGGGAACGGGTAGAAGTCCGTGCCCCACGGATAGTCCTCCCGGCTGAGGTGGACCGGGCCGCCGAGCGCGAGCAGGAGGTTCTGCACGGTGAGCAGGTGGCCCATCTCCTCCTTGGCGATGCCGAGGACGATCTCCTGCCAGCGCCGCACGTCCGCGCGCAGGTGCTCGGGGACCTGGGGTCCGCCCAGCGAGTACGCGGCGAAGAGGTACTGCACCATCAGCGAGTGCTCGATCTCCGCGGCCACGTGCAGCAGGAGCGCGGTGTAGTCGCGCCAGTTGAACTCCGGTGGCAGGACCGGCCGGCCTTCCGGTGCGGCCTTCACACCGAGGGCCAGCTCGGGGAAGGCTGACTCCAGGTGCCGGGTGATCCTCGTTCGCATGGGTTCCGTCCCAGGACTCGACGCATCGGGGCGGCTCACCCACAGTCAGGGCGCAGCACCCGCAGTCACCCTCAGTGACATGCGACAGAAGCTTCCCCTGCCGGGAAGCGGTAGTCCAGGCCATGACACCCGTACGGTCCAAGGCGCACACGCGCAGGGACGAGTCGTTCCCGTGCGCCGGGGCGCGCGGGTCTTCCGCGCTCCCGGGGGCCGCGGCCGATGCCGCGCTGCAGGTCCGGGCTCGGCGAGCGTGTCCGGGACGGAGCTGGTCTGCTGGTTCTGAGGGGTGGTCGTGCCGGTGCAACGGGAGGAATCCGGATGAGTACCTATCGAGTGGCGCAGGTGGCCGACGTCGGCGGGTCGTTCGAGATCGTCGAGCGTGACGTGCCGCGGCCGGGCCCCGGTCATGTACGGGTCGCCGTGGAGGCCTGCGGGATCTGCCACAGCGACGCCATGTTCGTGAACGCGGCCCTGCCGGGCGTCCGGTTTCCGCTGGTCCCCGGGCACGAGATCGCCGGGCGCATCGACGAGCTCGGCGAGGGGACGCAGAGCACCGGTTGGCAGGTGGGCGACCGGGTGGCGGTGGGCTGGTTCGGTGGCAGCTGCGGGCACTGCGCCGCCTGTCGGCAGGGCGACTTCATCCTGTGCCTGAACCTGAAGGTCCCCGGCTGGGCGTACGACGGTGGTTACGCCGACGCGGCGGTGGTACCGGTCGACGCCCTGGCCCGGATCCCCGACGCGCTGGCGGCCGCCGACGCCGGGCCGATGGCCTGCGCCGGGGTGACCACGTACAACGGGCTGCGGACGAGCTCCGCACGGCCGGGCGACCTCGTCGCCGTCCTCGGCATCGGCGGCCTCGGCCACCTGGGTGTGCAGTACGCGGCCGCGATGGGCTTCGAGACCGTGGCCATCGCCCGCGGCGCCGACAAGGCCGACTTCGCCAAGCAGCTCGGCGCGCACCACTACATCGACAGCACGGCCGGCACGTCCGTCGCGGACGCACTGCAGTCCCTCGGCGGCGCCAGGGTCGTCCTGGCCACCGCCGCGAACTCCGCCGCCATCTCGGCGACCGTGGACGGGCTGTCCAACCGGGGTGAGCTGGTGGTCATCGGCGCGGACACCGAGCCGCTTCGGATCGCTCCGGTCCAATTGCTCATGCGTGCCCGGACCGTTCGCGGCCATCCGTCCGGCAGCGCGCAGGACATCGAGGACACCATGGCGTTCAGCGCCCTGCAGGGCATCCGCCCGATGATCGAGACCGCGCCGCTCGGCCAGGCCGACGAGGCGTACCGGAGGATGCTCTCCGGCAGCGCCCGCTTCCGCATGGTGCTCACCACCGGGACGGGATGACGGGAGACCGGCGTGTCGACACGGCGTCCGCCGTGCTCGTCGGCCGGATCCCGGCCGCGTACGGCCGCCGGCACCGACCTGCCGGTCCGGCGTCGGATCACTCTCGCGGAGGGGGCGGGTTCCGACCGGGCTCGGCGGGCTCGGCGGCGTGGGCGACGGTGGGTTCGGCGCGCCGGATGGCGATGACGGCGGCGTCGTCGTTGAGGCGGTGGCCGACGTGGGCGAGCAGGTCGCGGCGGATGTGGTTGACGAGTGCCTCGGGGGAGCACTTGGTCCAGTGGGCGGCGCGATCGGCGAGCGGGTAGAACTCGCCGGTGTCGTCGCGTGCCTCGGTGACCCCGTCGGTGTACAGCAGCAGGGTGTCGCCCCTTTCGAACGGGAAGTCGTCGCTCGGGTAGCTGCCGTCGCCGAGGTCGTGCACGCCGAGGGGTGGAGCGGCCGGCACGGAGTCGACGGGCAGCGCGCGGCCGTCGCGCAGCAGGAGGGGCGGCGGGTGTCCGCAGTTGGTCATGCGGGCGACGGGCTCGTCGTCGGGCAGGTCGAGGAGGATCGCGGTGATGAAGTGCTCGACGATGTCGCCGCTCTCCTGGGCGAAGTCGGTGAGGTAGCGCCCCACGTTGTGGTCGAGCGTGGACGCCAGGTCCGCCAGGGTGTCGTGCTGTGCGGCGATGAGGCGGAAGGCGCTGACCAGCAGGGCCGACTCGCCGACGGCGGCCAGGCCCTTGCCCCGGACGTCTCCGATGACCATGCGGGTGCCGCCCGCGGTGCGGGTGGCGGTGTAGAGGTCGCCGCCGATCTGTGTCTCCTGCTCGGCGGCGAGGTACATCGTGGCGATCTGGAGCGGCCCGATCTGTTCGGGCAGCGGGCGCAGCAGGGCGCGCTGGGCGGCTTCGGCGACCGACTGGGCGCGGGCGAGCTGTCTGGCCCGGTGCTCGCGGATGGCGGTGAACATGACGATCAGGACGCACAGGACGGTCAGCGCGGTGATCTGCGCGATGTGGTTGCTGGTGGTGAGGCCGCCGTGGAGGAAGGCGATGAGCACCTGGGCGGCGATGGCCAGGGCTCCGACGAGAGCGGTCGGGCGCAGGCCGGCGAACGAGGGGGTGAGGGCCGGGGCGATCACCAGGAGCGGGCCGAGGTGAATGCTGGTGGGGGAATGGAGATCGACCACGGTGATCGCCGCGATGAGGGCGAGCGGGATCAGCAGCAGCACCCAGCTCCGTTGTCCGCGCTGCTGCTGGCGGGCCGCGCGTGCTCGGACTTCCATGTCCTCACTGTGCTCCTGGGGGTCGGTGAGCGCAGGTGTGTGTGGGCAATGCGTGGTAACTGACCTACCGACCGTAGCCGCTCCGGTGCCGCCGCCCGCGCAGAACGGATCTCGACGGGGAACAGGCCCCGCGAGGCGCGGATATCTCGCCGGTATGCGACAGCTGCCGCATTTTCACTTGGCTGGACTCATGGTGTCACACCTTGGACATGTCCGACATGACAGCCCATAAGGGCTCTCGTTACGTTCATCGCGGTTCGGTCGCCCGGCCGACGTCCGTGAGACAGAGAGACAGTGACATGCGCAGGCGCACATTGGCCGTGGCCGCTGCCGGAATAGGCGCGGCGGCCCTCGCAACCACCGGAATCACCTACGCCCTCGCCGGATCCACCTCGGCGTCCCCGTCCGTCCAGCCGGTGGTCCGGCCCGTCGAACAGGTCGCCCCGGCGCTCCTGTCCGTTCAGCCGGCGGCCCAGCCCGTCCAGGAGGCCGCCCCGGCCCCGGCCGCGGCTGTCGCGGGCGGCGGCGGCGAGCACGGCGGCAGTGAGCACGGCGGCAGTGAGCGCGGCGGCGAGAACGGGGAGAAGCACGAGGGCCGTGACCGCCATGAGGGCGGACGCGGCCACGGCCATGAGGAAGCGGGAAGGATCTACTTCAACGAACGGACGTACTCCGCCGACTCCGAGGGATGCATCACCGCTGCCAGCGGACTGGGCTCCACCAGCTTCAGCGTCTTCAACGACAGCCGGAAGGTCGTCGAGGTCTACCGCGGCTTTTCCTGTGACGGCGGTTCTCCGGTCACCACCGTGGGTCCCTACGGTGCCACCAATGGCGTCGTGACCCGTACCGCCCACGAGAGCGTGTACGGGAGCATGTTCGGTGGCGGCGGCGCCGTGGGCAGCTTCCGGGTGATCGGCGACTACGACGAGTGGTGACGGCGCCGCCCGGAGCGCGGCCGGCTCCCGGCCCCGCCGGAAGACCGCGAGCGCTCAGAAGACCGCGAGCGGATTGACCGGGGAGCCGGTGCCGCGGGGGATGTTCAGGGGCGCGGCGACGAGGAGGAACTCCCATCGCGAGGTGCGCGCGCACGCCTCGGCCAGCGGCTCCAGGTCCAGGTTGTCGATCAGCGACAGGCCCAGGGCGGTGATGGCCAGTACGTGGACCGGCGAGTGGACGCCGTCGACGGGGCTCGGGCGCACGTCGCTGTCGCCGTCGCTGCCCAGTGCCGAGGACTGTGACTCGCTCAGCACGCGCATCGCGCCGGGATGCAGGCCCGCGCTGAGGTCGTCCGGGTCCCACGCGCCCAGCCGCCGCCGTCGGGCGAGGTGGCCCGTGCGGACCAGGAGGATGTCCTGGGGGCGGAGCGGGCTGCCCTGTTCCTCGGCGCAGACCAGCAGCTCCGAGCCGCCGATCGCCTCTCCCGGCTCCAGCCAGGCCGTGCCGCGCAGGCGTGGCACGTCCAGCAGGACTCCTCGCCCCACCAGCCCGGGCAGCAGGTCGGTCACCGCGCCGTAGGCGGCACCTTGGGAGGAGAACACCTCCCGCGCCCGCACTCCCGCGAAGAGCAGTCCGCCGTACGCGATGTGGCAGAGCGCGTCCAGGTGCGTCTGCGCCTTGCCGTGGTAGTCGGAGGCGATGAAGTCCCGGTGCACGGTCGGCTCGGGGGCCGTGACGTCCGCCAGTTCGGTCATCTGGTGCAGTGCCGGCCTGCGGTTGTCGGGCCCTGGCACGCTGTCCCACGGCCGCCCCATGGCGACGACCTCACCCGTGCGTACGAGTCCGGCGGCCGCCACCCGTCGCCCCGCTTCGACCGGCTCGGGGAGATGGTCGCGGCGCAGCTGCCGGAAGAGCGCGTCGAACTCGTCGCGGGTCATCGCCGGCCCGTTGGCACTGGTCATGGCACTCCTCAACCCGGACCCCGCTCTGCCGATGATGCGGTGACGGTCGCGATCCCGCCACCGTGCTCGGGGAACGTGCGCGATCCGGTGACCAATACCGCAGACCGGGCAAAGTCCTAATATTGCATCGAAAGGGTGCAGCTCCACGGAAATGTGAGCGCTGTGGCGGCCATGACAGCTTCGGATGAGGCGGGGATCGGCCCCGTACGGGCCCGTGAGCGGTTCATGCTCGGTGAACCGGTCGAGGGCGGCGTGCGGAGTCTGATCCTGAACTCCTGGCAACGCTGCCAGTCGATGGGGATCTCCCCGGACGGGTCCGAGCTCCCGTACCGGCCGGACATCGATCTGGACGGCCGGCTGGTCCGCGCGGCCAGGCCCGTGCTGGACCGGCTGGCCTCCAGGTTCGCCGGCAGCCGGATGAACGTGGCCCTGACCGACGGGGACGGGGCGGTGCTGCAGCGCCGTTTCGGCGATGCGTCCATGGTCAGGCAGCTGCCCGCGATCCAGAGCGTCCCGGGCTTCGTGTTCGCCGAGCAGTACGGGGGGACCAACGGCATCGGGCTGGCGCTCACGGAACGGCGGCTCATCCAGGTCTCCGGGGCCGAGCACTTCGCCGAGCGCGGCCAGTCGAACGCCTGTACGGCGATTCCCGTCCGTGACCCGCTCAGCGGACGGATCGAGGGGGTCCTCTGCTTCGCCTATCCGCCCGCCTACGCGGACCCGCAGATGGCGGACCTGCTCCGCAAGGCCGCCACCGCCATCGAGCGGCGCCTGCTGGCGCAGAGCTCGGCGCGGGAGCGCACCCTGCTGCGCGCGTACCTCGACTCCAGGCGCCGCGCCCGGACCGACCAGGCGGCCGGCGACGGACGGCTGGTCGGGATGGACGAGCTGCCCCGCAGCGGGCTGGACCAGCACGACCAGATACTGCTCGAACAGATGGCCACCGAGCTGATCTCCTCGGCCCGCCGCACCGCGGTCGAGGTGACCCTTTCCCAGGGCCGGCGGGTCACCCTGCTGAGCCGCCCGGTGGCCAGCCCGTCCGGGGTGGAGGGCTTCGTCATCGAGGCGATCCTGCACGGCGACTCGTCGCCCCGGCTCGCCGCCCCCGACCAAGCCGGTCGGCCGGCCGGCGTCCCGGCGCCCGCCATGACCGCCGCCGCCCCACCGCTGCGGCACCCCGAGGGCGGCGCACCGGATCGCGGGGCCAAGGCGCCGTTCGGCCCCGCGCCCGACGCGGCCACCAGGCTGCTGCTGCTGGGCGAGCCGGGCGTGGGACAGTACGCCGTCGCGGCCCGCCGCCGCCTGGAGCTGCTGTCCGAGGCCAGCACCCGCATCGGCACCACCCTGAACGTGACCCGCACCGCCTGGGAACTCGCCGAGATGGCCGTCCCGCGGCTGGCCGACTACGTCACCATCGACCTGCCCGAGACCGTCCTGCGCGGCGAGGAGCCCACCGACCCCGTCAGCGAGCTGCACCGCACGGTGGTCCACGGCATCCGCACCGACTGCCCCTTCTACCCGGTCGGTGAACGGGTCGACCTCAACCCCACCACGCCCCACCGCCGCTGCCTGGCCAGCGGGCAGGCGGTGCTGGAACCCGATCTGCGCAGGGCCGCCGGCTGGATCTCACAGAACCCCGAGGGGGCCGAGCGCCTCTTCGCGTACGACGTCCACTCCCTCATCACCGTCCCGCTGCTGGCCCGCGGGGTCGTGCTGGGCATCGCCGGCTTCTACCGCGCCCGGAACCCCGCTCCCTACGGGGACGACGACCGCTCGCTGGCCCAGGAGCTGGCCACCCGCGCCGCCATCTGCATCGACAACGCCCGCCGCTACACCCGCGAACACGCCATGGTCCTGGCCCTGCAGCACAGCCTGCTCCCGCGCAGCCTGCCCGAGCAGAGCGCCATCGAGGTCGCCCACCGCTATCTGCCCGCCGAGTCCGGGGTGCGCGGGGACTGGTTCGACGTCATCCCCCTCTCCGGTGCCCGGGTCGCCCTGGTCGTCGGTGATGTCGTCGGCCACGGACTGCACGCCGCCGCCACCATGGGCCGCCTGCGCACCGCCGTGCACAACTTCGCCGAACTGGACCTCGCCCCCGACGAGCTCCTCACCCACCTGGACAACCTCGTGGGGCGCCTGGACCGGGACGAGGACGGCGTGGAGCCCGTCACCGGCAACGACGGCATCATCGGCGCGTCCTGCCTGTACGCCGTCTACGACCCGACCTCGCAGCGCTGCACGCTGGCCCGCGCCGGTCACCCACCACCCGCGGTGGTCCACCCGGACGGCACGGTCACCGTCCCCGACCTCCCCGCCGGGCCCCCGCTCGGCCTGGGCGGCCTGCCGTTCGAGACCGCCGAGCTGCACCTCCCCGAAGGCAGCCAGCTGGTCCTCTACTCCGACGGACTCCTCGAGGACCACTACCGCGACCCCGACGCGGCCCTCGACCGCCTGCGCGCCGCCCTGGCCCACCCGAACCGCTCACCCGAGGACATCTGCCGCACGGTCGTGGAGGCCGTGGTGCCCGAGCACCCGGCCGACGACGTCACGCTGCTCGTCGCCCGTACCCACGCCCTCGACCCCGGCCGGATCGCCACCTGGGACCTGCCCGCCGACCCGGCCCGGGTCGGCGACATCCGCGCCGCCGCCGCCCGCCGCCTGAGCGACTGGGGGCTGGAGGAGACCGCCTTCGTCACCGAGCTGCTGCTCAGCGAGCTGGTCACCAACGCGATCCGCTACGGCATCGAGCCCATCCAGGTCCGGCTGATCCACGACCGCGCCCTGATCTGCGAGGTCTCCGACGGCAGCAGCACCGCCCCCCACCTGCGCCACGCGGCCACCACCGACGAGGGCGGCCGCGGCCTGTTCCTCGTCGCCCAGCTCACCCAGGCCTGGGGCACCCGCTACACGGCCAGGGGCAAGGTCATCTGGGCCGAATGCGCCCTGGAAGCGTCCGACGGCGTCCCCGACCTCTTCGAGAGCCATTTCTTCGAGAGCCAGTTCGCCGACACTCCCGAGATCGGATGACCCGCCCTCCGGACATCAATGGCCACCGTGGCGTGTCAACACCGCGGCGGCCGAGCCGAGCTGGTAGGAACGGTGGTTCATGCACCACAGCCCCGACCCCCTGGCGGGCCCACCCGCGAGCCGCGGTCCACTCGTCCGCATCCGCGGTCTCGGCAAGCGGTTCGGCGGCACTCCCGCGCTGGCCGGGATCGACCTCGACATCCATCGCGGCAGCGTCCTGGCCCTGCTCGGTCCGAACGGCGCCGGCAAGTCCACCCTCATCCGGACACTCGCCGGGATCCACCACGCGGACCAGGGTGAGGTGACGGTGGCCGGGCACCCGCTCGGCACCGAGGCCGCCACCCGTCGGATGGCCTTCATCCACCAGGACCTCGGTCTCGTCGAGTGGATGACGGTCGCCGAGAACATCGCCCTGGTCGCCGGCTACCCGCGCCGTCACGGACTGGTCTCCTGGCGGCGGACCCGGGAGCGCTGCGCCGACGCCCTCGCCCTGATCGCCGGGCACCTCGACGCCGACGCGCGGATCGCCGACCTCGCCCCCGCCGAGCGCTCGCTGGTCGCCATCGCCCGCGCGCTGGCGACGCGGGCGGAGCTCATCGTCCTGGACGAGCCGACCGTCAGCCTCCCCGCCGCGGACTGCGCCCGGCTCTTCGCCGTCCTGCGCACCCTGCGTGACCGAGGGCACGGCATCGTCTACGTCACCCACCGGCTCGACGAGGTCCATCAGGTCGCCGACGCCTTCGCCGTCCTGCGCGACGGTCTCCTGATCAGCTCCGGCCCGCTCGCCGGATACAGCCGTCGGCGCCTGGTCCACGACATCGTGGGCCGCGAACCGGTCGGCCATCGGGCCGGCCCAATCGCCCCCGCCGAGGGCCCGGTGGTGTTGAGCCTCGACGCGGTGCGGACCACGAACGCCGGGCCGGTGAGCCTGGAGCTGCGCGCCGGCGAAATCCTCGGCATGGTGGGCCTCACCGGCGCGGGCCACCTCGACCTGGGCCGCGCCCTCGCCGGATCCCGTCCGGTCCTCGGCGGTTGGGCCCTGCTCGACGGCCGACCGTACGCCCCGCGCACGGTGGCAGGTGCCGTCGACTCCGGCGTCGGCCTGGTCACCGGCAACCGCCAGGAGGAGGGCTGCGCCGCCGAACTGACGGTCCGTGAGAACCTCCTGGCGAACCCCCGGCTGACCGGCCGGTCGGCACTGCACTGGATCGGTCCCCGGCGCGAGCGGGCCCGGGCCGCCGCCCTGATCGAGCGGTTCTCGGTGCACCCCCGCGACAGCGAGGCGCCGATCGCCACGCTGTCCGGCGGGAACCAGCAGAAGATCATGGTCGGCCGCTGGCTCGGGGTGCACCGGCGGCTGTTGATCCTCGAGGAGCCGACCGCCAGCGTCGACGTCGGCGCCAAGGCCGAGCTCTACCGGCTGCTCGACCAGGCGCTGGCCGACGGCCTCGCGGTCCTGCTCGTCTCCACCGACTTCGAGGAGGTCGCCACCGTGTGCCACCGTGCCCTGGTGTTCGTCCGCGGGAGCGTGACCGCCGAGCTGACCGGTGCGGCCCTCACCGTCGCCGAACTCACCGCCGCCGCCTCGGCCATGCCTCCCGTCACCGGCGGTGACGGCGACCGGCGTGCGACAGGCCGATGACCGATCGCCCCTTCCGCCGGTCCCCGCGGGGCCGCCGGCGCGGACACCTGATCGGCAGCTACGGCCTGCCGGTCCTCGCCGTTCTGCTGTTCCTGATCTTCTCCGTCGCGCGGCCGAACACCTTCCCCACCCTCGACAACGTCTCCTCGATCCTGTCCAACCAGTCGATCCCCGCCATCCTCGCGCTCGGTGCGACGATCCCCATCGCCACCGGCAACTTCGACCTGTCCATCGGCTACGGCCTCGGTCTCGCGCACGTCGTGGTGCTGCGGCTCATCGTCGACGGCGACTGGCCCTGGCCGCTCGCCTGCCTGGCCGTGATCCTGGGCGGAGCGGCCTTCGGGGCCCTCAACGGTGTCATCGTCGAGTTCGGGCGGATCGACTCCTTCATCGCCACGCTCGGCACCGGCAGCATCCTGTACGCGTTCACCGGCTGGATCACCGGCGGCGCCCGGGTCCTCCCCGGTACCGGCGGTCTGCCGGTCGCCTTCACCGACCTCTACGACTCCACGTTCCTCGGGCTGCCGGTGTCCGCCTCCTACGTGCTCGCGCTCGCGGCCGCCCTGTGGCTGCTGCAGGAGCGGCTGCCGCTCGGCCGGTACCTGTACGTCATCGGCTCCAACCCGCGCGCCGCCGAACTCGTCGGAATCCCCACCCGCCGCTACAGCGTCTACGCCTTCGCCGGATCGGGCCTGGTCGTCGGTTTCGCGGGGGTCCTGCTCGCCGCGCAGCAGCAGATCGGCAACCCGAGCGTCGGCCTGGAGTACCTGTTGCCCGCGTTCGTCGGCGCGCTGCTCGGCTCCACCGCGATCAAGCCCGGACGCGCCAACGCCCTGGGCACCGTGGTCGCCGTCGCCGTCCTCGCCATCGGTCTGGCCGGCATCGGGCAGCTCGGCGCCGACTTCTGGGCCGTGCCGCTGTTCAACGGCGCGACGCTGCTCCTCGCCGTCGGCCTGGCAGGCTACTCCGCGCGCCGCCGGCTGCGGGCCGGTGCCGCCGAGAACCGCGGTCCGCTCACGCCGCCGTCGACGGACGCGGCTTCCTCCCGGGACACGCCGTGAAGCGCGGTGCCGCGACCGTGCTGGCAGCAGTCGTGCTGGCGACGGCGGGCACCGCCCTGGACGGCTGCCAGCGAGGCCAGTCGACCGGGACCGGGGCCCCCGTCCCAGGGCCGTCGCGGGCCGGTTGCCCGGCGGCCACCCTCGCCAGGGCGAAGGCGGACGTCCAGCGGGCCGAGCAGGCCGACATCCCCTGGAACGGCCCCACCAGCGGCCCCGGGGCGGTTCCCGACCGGACCGTCGTCTACGTCGCCCAGACCATGACCAACCCCGGCGTCGCGGGTGTCGCCAGGGGCCTCATCGAAGCCGCGGCGGTCATCGGCTGGAGCGTCCGGGTGATCGACGGGCAGGGCACGCCCGCCGGCATCCAGGCGGCGTTCGGCCAGGCGGTCAACCTCGAAGCGTCGGGCATCGTCATCGGCGGCTTCGACCCGGGTCTGACCTCGCAGCAGGTCGCGCAGGCCGCCGCGGCACACATCCCGCTCGTCGGCTGGCACGCGGTCGCGGCCCCCGGGCCGAGCACGAATCCGCCGCTGTTCAGCAACATCACCACCAGCGTCGAGGACGTCGCGCAGCTCAGCGCGGACTGGGTCATCGCGGATTCCAACGGCAACGCCGGAGTCGTCGTCTTCACCGACGACTCCGTCCCCTTCGCCAGGAACAAGTCCCAACTGATCAAGGACGGCCTCGCCACCTGCCCTGGAGTGAGGCTGCTGTCCTCCGAGAACATCCCCATCCCGGACGCGAGCAGCCGTACCCCCCAGGCGGTCTCCGCCCTCCTCGCCCGCTTCCAGGGCCAGTGGACGCACTCCGTCGCCATCAACGACCTGTACTTCGCCGACGCCGCGCCCGCCCTGCGCGCGGCCGGCAGGCCCGGCAACGGCGCCCCGTACAACATCGCCGCGGGCGACGGCGACCCCTCGGCCTTCCAGCGCATCGACAGCAGGCAGTTCCAGGCCGCCACCGTCCCCGAGCCCCTCACCGAGCAGGGCTGGCAGATCGTCGACGAGTTCAACCGCGCCTTCTCCCACCAGCCGGCCAGCGGCTACGTCGCCCCGGTCCACATCACCACGGCCGCCAACAGCGGCGGAGCGACCTCCTGGGACCCGGCGGGCTACCGCCAGGCGTACCGGAGGATCTGGGGCAGGTAGCGAGGGCGTCGCCGACGCAGTCCGTGCGATCGGTTCGCGTCGGTACGGTCGTCGGCGAAGGGCTGCCGGGGGGTGGCGGCCCAGCGTCGACGCCCCGCGCTGTCGGCGCTGCCGCCGAGCCCGCCGTTCAACTCGTCCCGGGCGGGTTCGGTGTGTGCGCCCGGCTCCTCCCCGTCCGGGAGCCGGTGCGCGACGAGCACGGCGATGTCGTCGTCGAGGGCGGCATCGCTGTACGCGATCAGGTCCCGGTGCAGGTGGTTCAGAAGCTCACGTGGCGGAAGGGCGGTCCAGTCGCGGACACGCTGGGTGAGCGGGTAGAAGGCTCCGGTGCGGTCGCGGGTCTCGGTCACGCCGTCGGTGTACAGGAGCAGTTGGTCGCCCGGACGGAAGGGCTCGACGTCGACGTGGTAGTCGCCGCCGAGCAGCACACCGAGGTTGAGAGGCGGTGACGGATCACGCGGGGCCAGTTCGCTGACCCGGCCCTGGTCGATGAGCAGCGGCGGGGGGTGACCGCAGTTGACGATGCGGACCACGGGCTCGTCGCCGGGGATCTCGGCGAGCACCGTGGTGATGAAGCGCTCCTCGCTGCCCGGGAGCTGGGCGGCTCGGCGGCTCATGCTCCGCTCCAACCTCCGCGCTACCGCGGGCAGATCGGGCTCGTCGTAGGCGGCCTCGCGGAAGGCGGCCAGCATCGCCGCGGCCGTCTCCACCGCGAGCAGGCCCTTGCCCCGGACGTCGCCGATCAGCAGGCGCACACCGTGCGCGGTGCTCATCGCCTCGAAGAGGTCGCCGCCGATCCGGGCCTCCGCGGCTGCCGACACGTACAGGGTTTCGATGCTGATGCGGCCCAGGAGGTGGGGGACCGGACGCAACAGCACGCGCTGCGCCGTCTCGGCCACCGAGCGCACGGTGGCCAGGGTGCGTTCTCGGCGCGTTCGGTGGGCGGCCAGAAGGGCGCCCAGCATCCCGACCAGTGCCGTGGAGAAGTAGGTGGCCACGTAGTGGCGCTCCCACAAGTACCCCACGTCGCGGCCCGCACAGCACGGAGTGCCCGCCAGAACGCCTTCGAAGACCACGGCGAAGACCGTGACGGCGACGACGAAGGCGGGACCGTGGGCGTAGGCGGCGACGACGGGCAGGGCGATGAGCAGAAAGCTCACCGGCCACTGCACGGGGGTGATCGGTTCCAGCGCCAGGATGGCCGCGACGTAGATGGCCGGCAGCCAGCGTATCCAGGCCGGCTGGGCGGGCACCCGCGGCTCCGTCCAACCCGGCTCCGTCCCACGCTGCCGGTCGGCCCCGCCGCGGCCCGGGAGTCTCACCGGGCGCTCCGGTGGCGGTGCGCCCGGTCGAACGGGAAGCCGCGGCGAACCGGCCGGGCCCGGGCGGGCGAAGCGGACCGCCGCGGCCCCACGAGCGGGGGATCCGTCAGCACGCCGGAGAACGTCCGCCCGGACGGCGGCGGGAGTCCGACAGCCGCGGAGGGCGCCGCGACGTGCGGCGGTGCGGCCCCGAACTCCCGGTGGCGGGTGTCGTCCGGTTCGTGATCCGCCTGTACACACATACATCAATCATCACGGCATACCGGTCACTGCCGCCTGCCGACGGGGTCGAGCAGGGTGCCTGGCCCGTCACTCGAAGCGTGTGGGGTCGCCGGCCCCGCGCCGGACGATTTCCGGCTCGCCGCCGGAGAAGTCGACGACCGTCGTCATCTCCGTGCCGCAGTCGCCCGAATCCACCACGGCGTCCAGCACGTGGTCGAGCCGCTCCTTGATCTCCCAGCCCTGTGTCATCGGTTCGTCCTCACCGGGGAGAACCAGGGTGCTGGAGACCAGGGGCTCACCGAGTTCGGCGAGCAGGGCCCTGGTGACGGTGTGCTCCGGGATCCTGACTCCCACCGTCTTCTTCTTCGGGTGCATCAGGCGGCGGGGAACCTCCTTGGTGGCAGGGAGGATGAAGGTGTAGCCACCCGGCGTCGCGGCCTTGACGGCGCGGAAGACGTTGTTGTCGAGTTGGACGAACTGGCCCAGCTGCGCGAAGTCCACACACATCAGGGTGAAGTGGTGGCGCTCGTCGAGACGCCGGATCGACCGGATCCGTTCCAGGCCGTCGCGGTTGTCCAGCCGACAGCCCAGGGCGAAACAGGAGTCGGTCGGGTACGCGATGAGGGCCCCGGACCGGAGACTGTCGGCCACGGTGCTGATGGTGCGCGGCTGGGGGGACTCTGGGTGCACGTCGAAGTACTTCGCCATTGGCCGACCCTACGGGATCCCGGCCACCGATCGGCGCAGCCGCGACACCGCGCACTCTGGCGGGCCGCCGGGGCGCGGCGTACGGTCGGTCGCCATGGGCTTCGATCAGGCGCGGGTGAATCGGATCTTCCTTCCGGAGACGTACGCCGAGGGTGTGCCGTACGACCTGTTCCGTGAGCTGCGGGCCGAGTCGCCGGTCTGCTGGGTGGAGGAGCCGGCGGTGGGGGACTGGCCGGGTGGCACGGGATACTGGGCGGTGCTGCGGCACGCGGACGTGAAGCACGTGCTGCGCAGCCCCGAGCTGTTCTCCTCGAACCTCGGCGCCACCCAGATCCGTGACCCGGACGCGCCCGCCGACCTGGAGTTCGTCCGGGCGATGATGCTCAACCAGGACCCGCCCGACCACTCCCGGCTGCGCCGGATCGTGGCGGCGGCGTTCACCCCGCGGGCCCTGGCGGAGCTGTCGGAGGCGATCGGGAACCGGGTGCGGGAGCTGATCGATGCGGTGCGGCCGGCCGGTGCCGCCGACCTCGCCCGGCTGGCCGCCGATCTGCCGGTGTGGACGCTGGCCCGGGTGATGGGGGTGCCGGAGCAGGACCGCCAGTTGCTGCTCGACTGGGCGAACCGGGTGATCGGCTACCAGGACGCCGACTACGCCCGCTCCAGCACCGCGGATCCGTCGAACCTGACCGACCTCGGCCGCGCCGCGCTCGCCCATCGCCCCACCACCTGGACCACTGCGGACGGTCGCCCGGTCAACCCCCGCTCCCGCGCCGCCCTGGCCGACATGTACGCCTACGCCCATGCCCTCGCCCGCCGGCCCGCCCCGGGCGGGGTGTTGGCCCGTACCCTCCGAGCGGGCCTGACGGTCGAGGAGTTCGAGACCATGTTCTTCCTCTTCGCCGTCGCGGGCAACGAGACCGTCCGCAACGGCGTCCCCGGTGCCCTCCTCACCCTCCTCGCCCACCGGGACCAGTACGAACTCCTCCGGGTGAAACCCGAGTTGACGGACTCGGCGGTGGAGGAGGCGCTGCGCTTCTGGCCTCCTGTGGTGCACATCCGCCGCACCGCGAGCCGGGACCTGGAGCTCGGGGGCCGGTCGATCCGCCGGGGCGAGAAGGTGGTCGTCTACCACGCGGCCGCCAACCGGGACGAGACCGTGTTCCCCGAGCCGGACCGTTTCGACATCACCCGCAGCCCCAACGACCACGTGAGCTTCGGGTACGGCCCGCACTTCTGTCTCGGCGCCCAACTCGCCCGGCTGCAGATGAGGTTCGCCCTGCGTCACCTGGTCGACAGTCTCCCCGGCCTCCAACTGGACCCGGAGCGGCCCCCGCAGCGCCTGGTCTCCAACTTCCAGAACGGCCTCAAGAGCCTGCCGGTCCGTTGGGAGTCGAAGGGGTAGCCCGCGCGCTCCACAGCAGGAACCCCAGCGCCGACACCGCGATGCCCGCGCCCAGCCCGTACCCGACCGCGGCCCCCGCGCCCAGCGTCGCTCCGCCGAGCACCGTGCCGAGGCCGATCCCGACGTAGATGGCCGAGGAGTCGAGCGAGACCACCAACGGCGCCTCCTGTGGGGCGACTTCGATCAGCCGGTGCTGCTGGGGCGGCGTCTGGCACCAGCTACTCGCGCCCCACAGCAGCACCAGCGGCGGCCGGGCGGGGCGGGGCTTCGGAAATCAGGACATCAGACATCCAGGTTCTCCTCCTCGGAAGGCCGGGCGCGCGGAAATTCGAAAAAATCGGGCGAATCAGCCCGTCTGTCGCTCGTAGTGCCGGCGGGTGCGCTCCGCCGCCCCGGCGGGCGCGGCCGCCATCAGGTCGGCGACCGTCTGCGCGGCGAGCTCCCGGCGCCAGGCCAGTTCGGCGCGGCGCATCGCGGTGGACACCCCGCACGGCCGGCGGAAGTCGTCGGCGGCGGCCGCGGCGCCTTCGGTGCGCTGTCGGATCTCGGTGCAGCGGAACAGCTCGTCGGGGCCTTCGATGGCGTAGACCACGTCAATCAGCCTGATCTGCCCGGGCGGCCGGCCCAGTCGGAAGCCGCCCCGGGCGCCGGGGGTGGAGCTGAGGATGCCGGCCCGGACCAGTGCCTGGAGGCGCTTGGTCAGGTAGGCGGGTGGGAGGTCGAACCAGGCCGCCAGCCGGGCCGTCGGGACGGGCCGTTCGTCGCCCAGCCAGGCCAGCGTGAGGCAGCAGTGCAGGCCCCACTCGACTCCCTCACCCATCCGCATAACCAGGACACTCCACATCCTGGTTTCGCGGCGAAAGGCCGAACGCCGAAGGGGGCGACCGAAACGATCAGTCCGCGCAGGCCGGGCAGAGCCCCCGGTAGGTGACCTCGGCGCCGGACACGGCGAAGCCGAAGCGCTGGTCGGCCGGGAGGTCGGAGAGCGGGTTGCCGAGCGGGTGGACGTCGCGGATGGCGCCGCAGCCGGTGCAGACCAGGTGCTGGTGCGGGTGGTGGGCGTTGGGGTCGTAGCGCTTGGCGCGCCCGTCCGTGGAGACCTCGATGACCTCGCCGAGGGTGACCAGTTCGCCGAGGGTGTTGTAGACGGTCGCTCTGGAGATCTCCGGGAGGCGCTCGGCCGCCCGGGCGTGCACCTCGTCCGCGGTCAGGTGCACGTGCTCGCCGTCCAGGACCTCGGCGACGACACGCCGCTGGGAGGTGAGACGCCAGCCGCGCCCGCGCAGCCGCTCCAGCAGGTCATTCATCTCGGTTCACCTATTCAGGTCATGGGGGAGACCGGAGTTTACCAATACACATCCCCTGTGGTCCGGTTCCCGACCGCATATGGATTTGGTGTCTTTCTTGACTTGGATTGCGTCCATCGTAGGATCGGCTCCGGCGCTAGCCTGGGTAGCAGCAGTACGCAGCAGACACAGCGATACCCGGAAGTAGCAGCAGTACACAGCGGTAGCAGCAGTTGGTGCCGTAGGTAGCAGTAAGACACCGTGATCCGCCTTGTAGGGAAGGATTCCCATGTCTGAGAACCACGATGCAACCGGCGTAGAGGCGAGCGCGGAGGGCTGCCCGGTCAACCACGGGCGCGCGCTTCACCCCACCCAGGGCGGCGGGAACCGCCAGTGGTGGCCGGAACGGCTGAACCTGAAGATCCTCGCCAAGAACCCCGCCGTGGCCAACCCGCTGGGTGGCGACTTCGACTACGCCGAGGCCTTCAACTCCCTCGACCTCCCGGCCGTCAAGCGCGACATCCAGGAGGTGCTCACCACCTCGCAGGACTGGTGGCCCGCCGACTTCGGCAACTACGGTCCCTTCATGATCCGCATGGCCTGGCACAGCGCCGGCACCTACCGGATCAGCGACGGCCGCGGTGGCGCCGGTGGTGGCCAGCAGCGTTTCGCCCCGCTGAACAGCTGGCCGGACAACGCCAGCCTGGACAAGGCCCGCCGGCTGCTCTGGCCGGTGAAGAAGAAGTACGGCCGCAGCCTGTCCTGGGCCGACCTGATGATCCTGGCCGGCAACGTCGCCCTGGAGGGCATGGGCTTCGACACCTTCGGCTTCGGTGGCGGCCGCGTCGACGAGTGGGAGCCCGACGAGGACGTCTACTGGGGCCCCGAGACCGTCTGGCTCGACGACAAGCGCTACACCGGCGACCGTCAGCTGGAGAGCCCGCTGGCCGCCGTCCAGATGGGCCTGATCTACGTCAACCCCGAGGGCCCCAACGGCAACCCCGACCCGATCGCCGCCGCCCGCGACATCCGCGAGACCTTCTACCGGATGGCGATGAACGACGAGGAGACCGTCGCGCTGATCGCCGGCGGCCACACCTTCGGCAAGACCCACGGCGCCGGCCCGGCGGACAGCGTCGGCCCGGACCCGGAGGCCGCGCCGATCGAGCAGCAGGGCCTCGGCTGGAAGAGCAGCTACGGCACCGGTGTCGGCGGTGACGCGATCACCAGCGGCCTCGAGGGCGCCTGGACGGCCACTCCGATCACCTGGGACAACAGCTTCTTCGAGACGCTGTTCGGCTACGAGTGGGAGCTCACCAAGAGCCCGGCCGGCGCCCACCAGTGGAAGCCGAAGGACGGCGCCGGCGAGGGCACCGTCCCGGACGCGCACGACCCGAGCAAGCGGCACGTCCCGATCATGCTCACCACCGACCTGTCGCTGCGCTTCGACCCGGTCTACGGGCCGATCTCCCAGCGCTTCCTGGAGAACCCGGACCAGTTCGCCGACGCCTTCGCCCGCGCCTGGTTCAAGCTCACCCACCGCGACATGGGCCCGATCGTGCGCTACCTCGGCCCGGAGGTCCCGAGCGAGCAGCTGCTCTGGCAGGACCCGCTGCCGGCCGTCTCGTACCAGCAGGTCGGCGCCGCCGACGTCGCCGACCTCAAGCGTCGGATCGCCGCCACCGGCCTGTCGGTCTCCGAGCTGGTCTCCACCGCCTGGGCCGCGGCCTCCTCCTTCCGCAGCAGCGACAAGCGCGGCGGCGCCAACGGCGGCCGGATCCGGCTGCAGCCGCAGGCCGGCTGGGAGGTCAACGAGCCCGACCGGCTGGCCACCGTGCTGCGCGCCCTGGAGGGCGTGCGGGAGGAGTTCAACGCGCAGGCCGGCGACAAGCAGGTCTCGCTGGCCGACCTGGTGGTGCTGGCCGGTGGCGTCGGCGTCGAGCAGGCCGCCAAGGCGGCCGGCCTCGCGGTCGAGGTGCCGTTCGCGCCCGGCCGGGTGGACGCCCCGCAGGAGCTGACCGACACCGAGTCCTTCGCCGCGCTGGAGCCGAAGGCCGACGGCTTCCGGAACTGGGTCGGCAAGGGCAACCGCCTGCCGGCCGAGTTCCTGCTGCTCGACAAGGCGAACCTGCTGGGCCTGAGCGCGCCCGAACTGACCGTCCTGGTCGGCGGTCTGCGCGTGCTGGGCGCCAACCACCAGCAGTCCGCGCACGGTGTGCTCACCGAGACCCCGGGCGTGCTGACGAACGACTTCTTCGTCAACCTGCTGGACCTGGGCACCAGTTGGAAGTCCACCTCGGAGGACTCGCACACCTTCGAGGGTCGGGACGCCTCCGGCGCGGTCAAGTGGACCGGCACCCGCGCCGACCTGGTCTTCGGCTCGAACTCCGAACTGCGCGCCGTCGCCGAGGTGTACGCGAGCGACGACGCCAAGGAGAAGTTCGTGTCGGACTTCGTCGCGGCCTGGGTCAAGGTCATGAACGCGGACCGCTTCGACCTGGTCTGATCGCCGGAGCAGTGACAGCGGGAGCC
The DNA here is from genome assembly GCF_042883685.1 of Kitasatospora sp. NPDC058190. Lineage (NCBI taxonomy): Bacteria > Bacillati > Actinomycetota > Actinomycetes > Kitasatosporales > Streptomycetaceae > Kitasatospora > Kitasatospora sp. NPDC058190. Next base: position 5,412 of record NZ_JBHVVI010000102.1, on the reverse strand, counting down.
CGGGGGTGCCAACCCCCGGGCTCCCCTCGCGTTTTCGTCGAGGATCGGGCGCTACCGGGGATCGGGCACGGAGCCCGCGCTGACCAGCCCGGTCTCGTACGCCGCGACCACCACCTGGGCCCGGTCCCGCAGCCCCAACTTGCCCAGGATCCGGGCGACATGGGTCTTCACCGTCGCTTCGGAGAGCTGCAGCCGGGCGGCCAGCTCGGCGTTGCTCAGGCCCCGGGCGAGCAGCGTCATCACCTCCAGCTCGCGCGGGGTGAGGGTGGCCAGCTCGCGGTGCGGGGCGGCGGCGTCCGGGGCGGCCGGTCGGGCGAAGCGCTCGACCAGTCGGCGGGTGATCGCGGGGGCGAGCAGCGCGTCGCCGGTGCGTACCAACCGGACGGCGGCCGCCAGGTGCTCCGGGGTGACGTCCTTCAGCAGGAAGCCGCTGGCCCCGGCGGCCATCGCGGCGTAGACGTAGTGGTCCAGGTCGAAGGTGGTCAGCATGATGACCCGGGGTGCCTGGTCGGTGCGGTCCGCGAGGATCCGGCGGGTGGCCTCCAGTCCGTCCAGGCCGGGCATCCGGATGTCCATCAGCACCACATCCGGTCTGGTCCGGCGGACGGCGGCGACGGCCTGCTCGCCGTCCTCCGCCTCGGCGACCACCTCGATCCCCTCGGACTCCAGGATCAGTCGGAACCCGATCCGGACCAGGGCCTGGTCGTCGGCGACCACCACGCGCAGCGCGCTCATCTCAACTCTCCAGCGGTATCAGGGCCGTGACGCGGTAGCCGCCGCGCGGCCGGGGGCCGGTGCGCAGGGTGCCGCCGTAGACGGCCAGGCGTTCGCGCAGCCCGAGCAGGCCGCGCCCGTTGCCGGTGGCGGCGGCGCCGGTGGGGCGGCCGCCGGTGTCGGTGACCTCCACCCGCAGCCGGTCGGCGGCGTACTCGACGGTGACCTCGGCGTCGGCGCCGCCCGCGTGCTTGACGGTGTTGGTGAGCGCCTCCTGGACGACCCGGTAGGCGGCGAGTTCGACGCCGGGCGGGACGGACCGGCGTTCGCCGCGCACGGTCAGCTCCACCGGCAGCCCGGCCTGCCGGACGCCCTCGACCAGGGCGTCGAGCCGCCCGAGGCCGGGTTGCGGGCTCAGGTCGGCCTCCGCCGCCGGGTCCGCCCCGCTGCCCGCGTCGATGGTCAACAGGCCCATCACGTGCCGCAGTTCGGTCATCGCCGCGCGCCCGCCGGTCTCCACCGCGGCCATCGCCTCGCGGGCCTTGTCCGGGGCGGTGTCCAGGATCTTGCGGGCGGCCCCGGCCTGGATCGTCATCATGCTCACGTTGTGAGTGACGACATCGTGCAACTCCCGGGCGATGCGCGCCCGTTCCAGCTCCACCGCGCGCTGGAGCGCGGCCAGCTGCGCGCGCTCCAGCGAGGTCAGCCGCTCCCGCCCCTCCTCCACCCGGCGGCGCCACATCCGCAGTTCGTAGGCGACCGCGAACACCGGCACCATGACCAGGACGGCGATCACCCCGTTCGGGAAGTGCGGCAGCTTGGCGTCGCTGAACAGCACCACCAACACGGCGGTGGCGACCGGAAGGTTCGGCAGCACGGCGGCCGGCCGGCGCCCGTACGCGGCCGCGCTGTAGGCGGCGACGATCACCGCCACTCCCGCCGAGTACGCGATGTCCTCGGACTGCGACCGCACCAGCAGCGCGGCCGGCAGCACCGTCCACAGCACCGCCAGCGGATAGCGGCGGCGCAGCACCAGCGGCAGCGGGACGAGCGGGACGAGCAGCAGCACCCCGTGCCAGGTGCCGTCCCGCGGTTCGCCCGCGATGGTGGCGTAGCGGCCGGAGGTGAGGGCGAGGAAGAGGGCCAGGGCCAGGTCGAAGAGCTGGCCGCGCCTGGTCGGCCGGGGCGGGGCCGCCGCGCCCGGGTCGCCGCTCAGCCGGGCCGCTGCCGTGCGCAGCCGCCGCACCGTCGGATGGTCGATCACGTTGATCACCGGGACATTGTGGCGGTCGGCCGCCGTCCGGCACAGCCCCGCGGACGACGGCAGCCGGTACACCGGGCGACTACATCGGAAGGATGACACCGCGCCGGGTCCGCCGGACGCGGTACGGAACGTGCCACGGGCGGCGGACGCGGGTGCGGGCCGCTCGTTCGTACCTTCTTCCTCGTCACCAGGCAGTACACGATGAGGAGCGGGGACATGAGCGGCGATCCGGTGATCGAGCTGAGCGGTGTGAGCCGCCACTACGAGGGCGCGCGGGCGGCCCTGGACGGGGTCACGCTGAGTGTGCGGGAGGGGGAGTCGGTGGCGGTGCTCGGCCCGTCCGGCAGCGGGAAGTCCACCCTGCTGAACCTGGTCGCCGGGCTGGACCGGCCGAGCGAGGGGACGGTCACGGTGGCCGGGGTCCGGGTGGACCGGCTGAACGAGTCCGCCTCGGCCCGCTACCGACGAGGCACGATCGGCATGGTGTTCCAGTTCTTCAACCTGCTGGACGACCTCACCGTGGCCGACAACGTGGTGCTGGCCGGCGAGTTGGCCGGTGTCCCGCGAGCCGAGGCCCGGCGCCGGGCGGCCGAGCTGCTGGAGTCGCTGGACATCGACCGGCACGCCCGCGCCCACCCGGGCCGGCTCTCCGGTGGAGAGCGCCAACGCGTGGCGGTGGCACGGGCGTTGATGAACAACCCGACCCTGCTGCTGGCCGACGAGCCGACCGGCGCGCTGGACTCGGCCTCCGGCGAGGACGTCAAGGAGCTGTTCCGCGAGCTGCACCAGGACGGCCAGACCATCCTGATCGTCACCCACGACCTGAGCCTCGCCGAGGACTGCGCCACCCGCACGGTCCGGATGCGGGACGGCCGGGTCGAGTCGGACTCGGCGGCGGAGGCCAGGGCATGAGCGAGCGATGGGGGTACCCCCGGCCGAAGGCTGGGGGAGAGCGATTCATCAAGAGGTGCGTGTTGCGCGAAGCGCCTGCCGAGCGCAGCGAGGTGGGCGCATGAGTGCGCTCGGTCGTGTCGTTCGCGCCGGGGTGCGCAGGCGCCGGACGCAGTCGGTCGCGGTCGGGCTGGCCGCGATGGTGGCCACCACCTGCTCCGTCCTCGGCGGTTCGCTGCTGGTCGCCTCCCAGGCCCCCTTCGACCAGGCCTTCGACGGCCAGCACGGCGCCCACCTCACCGCGCGCTTCGACGGCACCCGGACGAGCGCCGACCAGCTCGCCGCCACCGCCCACGCCGCCGGGGTGACGGATGCCGCCGGCCCCTTCCGCACCGTCACCGTCGACCCCGAGCCGGGCCCCGGCTCGACCGTCCCGGCGGGCGTGACGATGTCGCCGATGACCGTCGCCGGCCGTGCCTCGGCTGCCATCGGGGTCGACAACGTCACGCTGATGCAGGGGAGTTGGCCGACCAAGCCGGGCGAGGTGGTGCTCGGCGCCGGGTACGGGAACCCGGGCGTGCCGATCGGCGGCACCCTGCGCCTGCCCGGCCTGCCGGGCACACCCGCGCTGACGGTCGTCGGCTTCGCCCGGTCCGTCAGCCGGACCGCCGACGCCTGGGTGATGCCCGAGACCATCCCGTCCCTCACCGCGCCCGGCAGCACCCCCGGTTACGAGATGCTCTACCGCTTCGCCGAGGCCAGCACCGCCGACGCGATGACCGCCGACCGGGCCGCCGTCGCCTCCGCCGGGCCCGACGGCGCGCTCACCGGCGCCCAGTCCTGGCTCACCGCCAAGCAGGGCTCGGACCGCAACACCGCGCTGTTCCTGCCCTTCATGGTCGCCTTCGGCCTGCTCGGTATGGCGATGTCGGTGCTGGTGGCGGGCAACGTGGTGGCCGGCGCGGTCGGCACCGCCACCCGGCGGATCGGCGTGCTCAAGGCGATCGGCTGCACCCCCGCCCAGGTGGTGCGCGCCTACGTCGCCCAGGCGCTCGTCCCGGCCACCGCCGGCACCCTGCTCGGGGTCGTGGCGGGCAATCTGCTGACCGTTCCGGTGCTCGCCACCGCCGGGAACCTCTACGGCACCAACGCCTCGGGCATCGCGCCCTGGGTGGACGTCGCCGTGGCGGGGGGAACGCTCGCCGCCGTCGCCCTGGTCGCCTGGGCGGCCGCCGCCCGCGCCGGACGGCTGCGCACCGTGGACGCGCTGGCCGTCGGCCGTACGGCGGGCGGCACCCGGCGCGACGCCCTCGCCCGGTCCGTCGCCGCGCTGGCCGCCCGGCTGCCGCTGCCCCGGCCGCTGAGCCTCGGTCTCGCGCAACCCTTCGCCCGCCCGGCCCGCGCGGCCGGGATGCTCGCGGCGGTGCTGTTCGGCACGGCGGCCGCGGTCTTCGCGGTCGGCATGGGCGGGACGATGAGCTGGGTGCAGGAGGCGAAGAACCGCGACCACGCGGACGTCGTCGTGCACCCCCAGCGGTCGGACGCCGTGCCGGGGTCGAACGCGGCCGCGATGCCCGTCGCCGCCGACCGGTCCGTCGTCATCGCGGCCCTGAACGCCCAGCCGGGCACGGCCGCCTACTTCGGCAACGGCACCGAGGACGTCACCGTCCCCGGCGTGGCCGGCAGCACCACGGGGACCGCCTTCGACGGCGACGCGACGGCGGCCGGTTTCAAGATGGTCTCCGGCCGCTGGTACCAGGGCCCGGGCGAGGCCGTCGCCCCCGCCACCTTCCTGACCGAGGCCTCGGTCAAGCTCGGCGACCAGGTGACCTTCACGAGCCACGGCCGGCCGGTCACCGTCCGGATCGTCGGCGAGGTCTTCGACCCGCACGTGCAGACCAACGAGCTGTTCACCGACGCCGCCACCTTCCCGTCCGGGACGGCCCCGAACCCCGACTTCTGGTTCGTCACGCTCAAGCCCGGCACCGACCACGCCGCCTACGCCACCGCCCTCGGCGCCGCACTCGCCCCGGCCCACATGACCGCCGAGGCCGGCGCGGAGCACAGCTCCAGCGACTCGATCGCCGCCCTGAACTCGCTCACCGCCACCCTGACCGTGCTGCTGGTCGTGGTCGCCGGGCTCGGGGTGTTCAACACCGTCGTGCTGGAGATCCGCGAGCGCACCCGGGACATGGGCGTCACCAAGGCGCTCGGCATGACCCCGGCGCAGACCGTGGGCGTCGTCCTCGCCTCGGTGCTCCTGGTCGGGGCCGTCGGCGGCGCGATCGGCCTGCCGGTGGGCCTGCTGCTGCACGGCCTGACGGTGCCCGCGATGGGCCACAGCGCCGGGCTGAACTTCCCGGCCTCCGCGCTGGACGTCTTCGGCACGCCGATGCTCACCCTGCTCGGCCTCGGCGGCATGCTGATCGCCCTGCTCGGCGCCCTGCTGCCCGCCGTACGGGCGGCGCGGGCGCGGACGGTGGACGCGCTGCGGGCGGAGTGACGCGGGCCTCGTCGACGGGTCCGGGTGGGCGGCCGGAGCG
>NZ_JBHVVI010000101.1:0-33084 GCF_042883685.1 Kitasatospora sp. NPDC058190 | reverse complement strand
GGCCCCTCCCCGCCCCGCGGCCCGGGCGGGGGACCCCCCCCCCGCCCGGCGGGCCCCCGCCGCATCGCCCCCCCCGGCCCCTCCGCATGCCCTGGCGATGCCCTGACGATGGTTCTGCCACGGAGTTCCCGAACCGCCCGACGCTGCGTCACGCGGCGTTCATGCCCTGGTCGCCGGTCTTCGGGTGAATGAGGCCGCCCGCAGTTGTACAGCCAACTGTGGGCGTTCTCCCTCCCAACCTCCGTGACCAGCCGCGCGCGGCCCCGGCACCGTCCCCCGGCGGACCGGGCCCGCTGGCGGCGGACAGGACAACCGTGGCCGCAGGCAGCGCCCTGACCCTGACCTCATCCAGCAGCCCCGCCGAAGGCGACCGGCTCGGCTTCCACTGGACCACCGACGCTCCCGACGCCAAGAACTGGGTCGGCATCTACGACGGCAGCCGCCAGCCCGGCACCGGCTCCTCGCTGCTGTGGAAGTACACCCCCGGCACCTCGGGCGACGTCGAGCTCGACACCTCCGCGCTGACCGGCGGCCCGTACACCGCCTACCTGCTCGCCAAGGACGGCTACGGCATCCTCGCCCAGACCGCCCCGTTCAGCTTCCGGCCCAAGCCCGCCGTGGTCCGCCCGCACGCCGCCGTCGACTCGTTCACCGCCACCCCCGTCGCCCCGGGCGCGGCCGTGCGGATCAAGCTCGGCGGCCTCTGGTCCCGCCCGGCCGGCAACGCCCCCGGCTCCGCCGCCTACCGCAAGATCGGCGGCGCGGCCTGGGCCTCGGTCGGCGCCGACGGCACGCTCACCGGCACCGCGCCCGCCACCCCCGGCCGGAACCCCGAGCTGGTCGTGGTCGGCGTCAAGGACGGCACCGGCGCCACCGACACCCTCACCGTCCTGGTCCCGGTCGCGGACCCGGCCGCCCCGCCCCGGCTGAAGACCGCCAGCTGGAACCTGCACGACGCCGGTGCCGGCTACGCCGACGCGCTGGAGAAGCAGCTGTCCTCGCCCAGGGCCTGGACGTGCTCGCCCTGCAGGAGACGGCCGGCGAGCGGGCCAAGACCCTGGCCGACGCGCTCGGTTGGTACGCCCACCAGAGCCCGGGCAGCGTCGGCATCCTCAGCCGCCACCCGCTCACCGACCTCACCCCGGCCACCGCCGAGCTGCCCGCCGTCGCCGCCACCGTCCAGCTGCCCGGCGGCCGCAGCGTCCGCTTCTGGGCCGCGCACCTCGACGAGGCGGGCTACGGCCCGTACGCCGTGCAGGACGGCGGCACCGCCGCCCAGGTGACGGCCGCCGAGAACGCCTCGACGCGCCTCAAGCAGGCCAAGGCGCTGGCCGAGGCCGTGCGCGCGGACCTCGCCCGGCACCTCCCGGTGGTGCTGGCCGGCGCGCTCTCCTCGCCCTCCCACCTGGACTGGACGGCCGCCACCGCCGCCGCCCACAACGGAGTCGGCGCGCTCGACTGGCCGGTCACCGCCGCCCTGCAGGCCGTGGGGCTGACCGACAGCTTCCGCGAGGAGAACCGCGACCCGGTCAAGAACCCGGGCACCACCTGGTCGCCCACCCGCAAGCGGCGCGGCGACCGGCCCGAGCCGCAGGACCGCATCGACTACGTCCAGTACGCCGGCCCGCTGAAGCTGGTCGAGGCGCACACCCTGGTCGCCGACTGGCCGCAGCCCGAGCCGAACGCCGCCGCCAACGAGTGGCCCTCCGACACCGCCGCCGCCGTCGCCACCTTCCAGCTCTGAGAGGCCAGTTCGTGATGCCCGAGCTCTCCCGCCGCACCTTCGTCGGCGCCACCGCGGCCGTCGGCGCCACCGCCCTGACCGGCCTGTCCGCCGCCCCGGCCGAGGCCGCCCCCGCCGCCGACGAGCGGCCCGGCGCCGCCCTCACCGGCACCATCAAGGACGTCAAGCACGTCGTCGTCCTGATGCAGGAGAACCGCAGTTTTGACCACTACTTCGGCACGCTGGGCGGCGTGCGCGGCTTCGGCGACAAGCAGGCGCTCCAGTTCCCGGACGGCACCGACGTGTTCCGCCAGCCCGACAGCCGCCGCAGCGACGGCGGGGCGATGCTGCCGTACCGGATGGACACCGCCAAGTACAACGCGCAGAACGCCGGCGGCCTCGCCCACGACTGGGCGACCGGCCACCAGGCCATCAACAACGGCGCGATGAACAAGTGGATCGCCGCCAAGGGCGAGCGCACCATGGGCTACTTCACCCGGGATGACATCCCCTACCAGTACGCCCTGGCCGACGCGTTCACCATCTGCGACGCCTACTTCACCTCGCTGGCCGGCCCCACCGACCCCAACCGGCTCTACCTGTGGACCGGCACCGCCGGCCCCGGCCGCGACGGCACCACCGGCCCCTGGATCGACAACACCCCGGTCACCGACAACCCCGTCGCCGACTGGACCACCTACGCCGAGCGCCTGGAGGCGGCCGGCGTCAGCTGGCGGGTGTACCACAACCCCAGCAAGGACGACCGCACCGGCGACTACGACGACAACGCCCTCTCCTACTTCAAGCAGTTCCACAACTTCCCGCACGACGACCCGCGTTACATCAACGCGATGACCAAGTTCGACCCCACCGACTTCGACCGCCACTGCAAGGACGGCACCCTGCCGACCGTCTCCTGGCTGGTCGCGCCCTACCTGTTCTCCGAGCACCCGGAGGCCGGACCGGCCTACGGCGCGCACTGGGTCAACCAGGCGCTGCAGTCGCTGATGTCCAACCCGGAGGTCTGGCGGCACACCGTCTTCCTGGTCATGTACGACGAGAACGACGGCTACTTCGACCACATGGTCCCGCCCACCCCCGAGCCCGGCACCCCCGAGGAGTTCACCCACGGGCGCGCCATCGGCCTCGGCAACCGCGTCCCGCTCTGGGTGGTCTCGCCCTGGTCGCGCGGCGGCTGGGTCAACTCCCAGGTCTTCGACCACACCTCGGTGCTGCGCTTCATGGAGCTGGTCACCGGCGTGGCCGAGCCCAACATCTCGGCCTGGCGCCGATCCGTCTGCGGCGACCTCACCAGCTGCTTCGACTTCGCCGCCCCGGACCACTCGCTGCCGAAGCTGCCCGACACCAACGCCCTGATGGCCAGGGCCGACGCGGGCACCAAGCTGCCCGGCGTCGCCCTCCCGGCGATCGGCGCCCAGTCCATGCCCGTCCAGGAGCGCGGCGAGCGCCCGCACCGCCCGCTGCCGTACCAGCCGTGGGCCGACGTGTCGGTGGACCGCACGACCGGCAAGGTCAGCTGCGTCATGAGCAACGACGGCTCGGTGGCCTTCCCGTACACCGTCTACCCGAACATCCTGCTCCCCTTCGCGGGCACGCCGTACACCGTCGCCCCCGGCGCCAGCGCGACGTACGTCTGGGACGCGGCCGCCACCGACGGCCGTTACGACTTCACCGTGCACGGCCCGGACGGCTTCGTGCGCCGCTTCGCCGGCACGGTGGTCCGCGACGGGCAGGACGGGCAGAACGACATCGGTGTGCCGATCGTCACCGCCGACCTGCACGGCAGCCTGAAGCTCACCCTCCAGGTCGCCAACGACGGGATGACCGACGTGGCCTTCACCGCCGCGCCCAACGACTTCGCGGGCACCGCGCAGACCGTCTGGGTCAGGCCCGGCAAGCAGGCCAACCTGTCCTGGCCGCTGGACAAGCAGGGCCGCTACGACGTCGTCGTCACCGCCCACACCGGCCAGCGCTTCGTGCAGCGCTACGCGGGCTGGGTGCACTGACCGAGGGCCGGCCCGGCCGGGGGCGCCGATCCGGTGACCCCCGGCCGTGGCTCGGCCACCGCGACAGGGCCCGCCGCTACCGTCGGGCGCATGCAGAAAATCACCACTTTCCTCTGGTTCGACGACCGCGCCGAAGAGGCAGCCCTCTTCTACACCTCGCTGTTCCCCGACTCCGGCATCACCAGGGTCACCCGCTACGGCGAGGCCGGCCCCGGCCCGGCCGGCTCGGTGATGACCGTGGAGTTCGAACTCGTCGGCCGGGAGTACACGGCGCTCAACGGCGGCCCCGAGTTCACCTTCACCGAGGCGATCTCGCTCCAGGTGGAGTGCGAGGACCAGCAGGAGATCGACGAACTCTGGGCCAAGCTCACCGCCGACGGCGGCCAGGAGGGCCCGTGCGGCTGGCTCAAGGACCGCTACGGCCTCTCCTGGCAGATCACGCCGCGTGTCCTGATCGACCTGATCGCCGACCCGGACCGGGCCAAGGCCGACCGCGTGATGGCGACCATGCTGCGGATGCGGAAGATCGAGATCCAGCCGCTGCTCGACGCGGCCAGGGGCTGAGGCCGTGACCGCCTTCAGCCACCGCGGCATCGTCTACCTGCGCGCCACGCCCGAACGGGTCTGGCACGCGCTCACCAACGCCGACGAGTCGGGCCTCTACTGGGGCCACCGCAACGTCTCCACCTGGCTGCCCGGCGCGCCCTGGGAGCACCAGCGCGGCGACGACTCCGGGATCGCCGACGTGATCGGCATCGTCGAGGCCGCCGAGCGCCCGCACCGGCTGGTCACCAGCTGGGCCGGGCCGGAGGAGCAGCGCCCGGCCGGGCCCTCCAGGGTCAGCTTCGACATCCAGGCCTGGCGGGACCTCACCCGGCTCACCGTCACCCACGAGAACCTCGCCGACGAGGCCGAACGGGCGGACGTCGAACAGGGCTGGTCGGCGGTGCTGTCCAACCTCAAGACCTACCTGGAGACCGGGCACCCGCTGCCGCAGCAGCCCTGGCTGATGCCCTGACGTCCTGATCTCCCGGGCCCGCGGCAGGATCAGTGCCCGGCCTCCGCCGCCGGGCGCTCCGCCTGGGCGGACGTCCGACGGCCGGGCCCCCGCTCGCCCCGGACGTAGCGGCGCAGCCCGGCGAACCGGGAGAACCGCTCGCGGTTCGCCACCGAGGCCCGGTCGAGCTCCTCCATCAGCCGCCGACTGCGGTGCTCCAGGTCCAGTTCGTCCAGGATCCGGTCCATCTCGGCCAGCATCGAGCCGTGCAGCTGCCAGGCCTCCGGGTGCTCCTGGACCCTGCGCAGCAGCGCCTGGGCGACGTTCTCCCGGCAGGCCCAGGCCGCCGCCAGTTCCGCGGTCAGCCGCTCCTCGGCCTCCTCGGCGTTGCGGCTCACCTGGGTGGTGACCAGCACCGCGAAGCTGACCATCGCCCCGCCGACGTGCGCCAGCAGTTCCTCCAGCCCGACCGCGACATCCGGCGGGAAGAGCCGCTCGCCGGGCCCGCGCCGCTTGGCCAGGTCGGTGAGCGAGCGGGCCAGCACCCGGATCACCACCACGCAGATCTCCAGCGTGTCCAGCCCGGTGCGCAGCACCAGCCGGGAGAGCAGCCCCTCGCTGATCCGGGGGTTGAACCGCAGGCTGTCCTCGGCCTGGCGCAGCGCCGCGTCCACCTCGGTGATCGCCTGGTCGAGCCGGCGGGCCTCGTGCAGCCGCTCGGCGGCCCGGGCCACCGGGATGGGGCGGCCCAGCTCCTCGGAGATGTCCAGCAGCAGCTTCCGGGCCCGCCGGGCGAGGTCCTCGATCGACTCCCCGGCGGTGTCGACCCAGACAGGTGGGGCGAAGAGCAGGTTGAACAGCAGGCCGACGGCCGCGCCGATCAGCGTCTCCAGCACCCGGTCCCAGGCCTGCGAGGCCAGTTTGGTGACGCCCAGGATCAGCATCGCGCTGATCGCGACCTCCTGGACGAACTCCTCGACCCGGACGAACCGGCCGATGGTCAGGGAGGCCAGGATGATCAGCCCGAGGCTCCACCAGGAGAGCCCGACCACGGCGCTGAAGCCGATCGCGATCAGCACCCCGACCACCACCGAGTTGACCCGGCGGATGCTGGTCTTGAGCGTCGAGTAGACGGTGACCTGGACCACCAGCAGCGCGGTCAGCGGCGCCGTCAGCGGCGCGGGCTCACTGCTGAGCCGGGTGGCCACCGCGTAGGAGAGGGTGGCGGCCACGGTGGCCCGCACGGTCTGGACGACGAAGGGCTCTCGGGCGCCACGGCGGACCAGGGTCGTGAAGGACTCCGGGAGAAGGGCCATGACGGCCTTCTTTCCCCGCGGCCGCCGCTGACACCGCCACCCGGCCGTCCTACTACCCGGATGACCGCGCCGGAGGCGCCGGTCGTTCCGTTCGGTCCGTCGGCGTCAGCCGAGCTCGCCGGGGTCGTTCTCGCGGTTGAAGCGCAGCTTCCAGGGCGCGAGCGCGGACTCGACCTGCACCCCGATGCTCATCTTCGAGGCGCCCTCGATCCGCTCCTCGAAGCGGATCGGCACCTCGCGGATGGTCAGCCCGCGCTGGATGACCCGGTAGTTCATCTCGACCTGGAACGAGTAGCCGTTGCTCCGCACGGTCGGCAGGTCGATGGCCCGCAGAGTGGTGGCCCGCCAGGCCTTGAAGCCGGCGGTGGCGTCCCGCACGCCCAGGCCGAGGATCGCGTTGACGTAGAAGTTGGCCCAGGCGGAGAGCGCCTTGCGGTGCCAGGGCCACTCGGCGGCGGTCGAGCCGCCGGGCACGTAGCGGGAGCCGAGCACCACGGCGGTGTCGTCGGTGAGCAGGGCCCGCACCATCGCGGGTATCGCGGAGGCGGGGTGGGAGAGGTCGGCGTCCATCTGGACCACGACGTCGGCGCCCTCGTCCAGGGCTCGGGCCATGCCGGCCAGGTAGGCGCGGCCGAGGCCGTTCTTCTCGGTGCGGTGCAGCACGCCGACGGTGCCGCCGGAGTCGGCGGCGAGCTTCTCGGCGATCTCGCCGGTGCCGTCGGGGGAGTTGTCGTCGACCACGAGCAGGTGCAGGTTCTCCAGCGGGAGTTCCGCGAGGAGCCCGGCGAGGACCGGAAGGTTCTCCCGCTCGTTGTACGTGGGGACGACGACAACGACCTTGGGGGAGGCCTCGACCATGTTCTGTTTCCCTCGTGCCCTCGCCGGCCGGCACCTGGCCACACCGGTCGGTTGTTCTGGACGACCTGCGCTGCTGTTAGACCGTGTGAGTGTAGCCGGGCCGATGGCCTCCTCCCGCCCGGGGCGCCCGGCCGGGGCCGCCCCACCGGGGACCGGAAACCAGTTCGACTGAGATCGGCCGCTGTGGCAGGCTTCCGGCTCGTCCCGAACGGCCGACCCGGAGCATTCCTTTGACGATTCGTCGTACCGCCCTGCCCCTCACCGCGCTGCCCGTCACCGCCCTGGCCCTCGCGCTCACGGCCGTCGCGGGCTGCGGTCCGGAGGGTTCGGCGCACCCGGCCGCGAGCCCCGCCGTCGGGGCCCCCGCGGACGCCGCGGGGGCGTTCGACCCGGAGGTGGCGGTGGCGCACGCCGATCCGGCGCCGTACGCCGCGAGTCTGAAGCTGACAACCACGGCGGGCGAGGGGGACGAGCGGGTGCTCATGGACATGAGCGGCCGGGTCAACGTCAACACTCCGACCCTCGGCAGCCACGTGGAGGGGACGACCACCGTCGGCGGGTTCCTCACCCTGAACTCGACGGAGTCGCTGACCGTGGACGGCACCACGTACATGCGCGACAAGGCGAAGGGCACGCCCTGGAAGAAGGCCCCGTCCACCGGGGACGACGGCGCCGACAGCAACCACTACGGCGGGTACGCCAAGGTGCTGCTGGCCGCCGGCCCCTCCGCCCGCAAGGGCATGGAGTCCGAGGGCGGTGTCCCGGTGTTCCACCTGGCCGCGCACCTGTCGGTGGAGCAGGTGCGCCGCGCGGACCCGTCGAACGCCGAGCGGATGGCCTCCAACGGCGTGGACGGGCTCGACTACCAACTGTGGATCGACCGGCTCGGCCGCCCGGTGCGGGGCGAGCAGTCGATGACGGTGAACGGCAAGCTGACCGTGGTCAAGGGCGTCTACTCGGACTTCGGCCCGCCGGAGACCTTCGTCCCGCCGATCACGGCGGGCTGAACCGGGCCCACCGGCCGTCCCGCCGGGCCCGCTACGCCGTGCCGTAGACGGTGGCGAGGTTGTCCTGGGCGGGGTGGGTGCGACCGGCCGGTCCGGCGGCGAAGGCGCGCAGGACGTTCTCGGTGGCCTTGCGGACCACGTCCCCGGCGTGCGAGTCGATGCCGTGGTCGGCCTTGCCGCCGCCGGGTCCGCGCGCGTCCAGCGCCTCCACCCAGCGCATCGTCCCGGTGGCGAAGACCCCGGCGCCGCTCGGCACGGTGTAGTAGGCGGTGTCGGAGTGGGAGCGGCGCCCCTCGCAGACCACGGGGGAGTGGGCGATCACCTCGATCGGGCGCGGGGTGGGGAAGCCGGTGTTCACCCGGTCGTACTCGACGCCGACCAGGTGCGGGAAGGAGGCCCCGGCCGCGACGCCCGTCCCCTCGAAGACCCAGTGTCCGGGCGAGGTGACCACGTACGGGGCGTCCACCGGGTAGCCGTCGTAGATCACGCCGAGCATCGAGCTCTCCGGGTCGGCGCCCGGGCCGACCCGGAAGTCGGTGGTCGCCGGGGCGCCGGCCTGGTGGCCCGGGTCCTGTGCCCAGGCGTCCTTGTAACAGACCACCGTGCGGTCCGGGCCGAGCCCGGTGGGCTCGAAGCGGACCCGGCGGTAGCAGCAGTTGGCGCCCAGGATCGCCAGGTTGGTCCCGGCGTCGCGGGCCGCGACCACGTTGGCGCGCTGCTCGGGGGACCAGTACTCGTCGTGGCCGAGCGAGAGGACGGCGCCGGCGCCGCGCAGCAGCCCCGGGTCGCGGGCCACGTCGATCCCGGTGGTGTACGCGAGCGGCAGCCCGAGCCGCTCGGCGAGCGCGATCAGCGGCGCCTCGTAGACCAGGAACAGCCCGGCGCCGTGGTCGTAGTCGTACGGCCGGTCGAAGACGACCCGCAGCGAGCGGGTGGCGAGGGTTCCGGTCGGGCCGTTGTAGAGGCTGTAGCCGCCCCACTCGTTGTAGGCCTGCCAGGTCGCCGGGGCGCTCATGACCACGGTCCTTCCGGCGGTGCTCGCCGAGCGGACGGTGAGCGGGACGTAGCGCCGGCCGGGGCCGCCCTCGACGTCCAGCCGCAGCAGGTAGGCGCCCTCGGGCCAGTCGGCGGTGTCCACGGCGAGGGTGCGCTGCCAGTCGGTCAGCACCGTGCGGGTGGTCTGGTCGACGTGCGGCGCGGCCTGCTTGGTGCCGGGGACGTGCTCGCGGCGCCAGACCAGGCGGGCGCGGGCGCCGTCGTACCACCCCATCCGGTACGCGGAGACGGTGAAGGCGGAGGCGGCGGTGGAGACGTGCAGGCCGAAGGACTCGCCGGGCAGCACGCTGACCCGGTCGGCGAAGCCCTCGATGGCGTCGGCCGGGCCGGGGTCGGTGATCTCCCAGTCGGGGTTGCCGGGCTGGGACTGCTCGCTCTTCAGGCCGACGTGCTGGGCGGTGGTGGGCCCGGCCGTGCGAGGGGTGCCCTGGGAGTCGGGCGTAGGGTTCGGGGCCGCGTCCGGGTGGCGGGTCCCGCAGGAGGTGACGGCGGCCGCCATCAGCCCAAGGCCCAGAATCCCCCGCCGGCTCGGTTCCGCCACCGCGGCCTCCTCGTCGTCCATCGCTGCGCGCCCGCGGCGCGTCAACCTCGTGGGGCCGCATCAACCCCGTGCGCCAACCCCGTGCGTCAACGCGCGCGGACATCCTCACCCGTTTCGGGCAGTTCATGCCGACCGCCGCGCCGGGGCCGCGACCACGGCCGGACAGCGGCCGCGACCCCGGAGGGCCGTACGGGCGCACCGTGGCGTGTTGGCCCGCGCGGTTCCCGGGCCGTCGGGGCCAGGTCACCTAGCCTGACCAGGCCCGCCGTCCGGCGGCGACCAGGGGGTCCGGAACCGCGCGCGGCCGGCTGAAGTCGTGGACAGGGGTGCACGTGGTCTCGTCGGGTTCGGCCGAACCGGGAATGGTTCCTCCGACGCGGGGCGCGAGGTTCCGGGAGTGGATGCTGGAAGGCCTGTCGGACATGGCCAAGCAGCACCCCGGCCCGCACGCCCAGGCGCCGCACGAGAAGGGCCAGCGCTGGTGGCGGGTGATGTGCCTGACCGGCCTCGACTACTTCTCCACGCTCGGCTACCAGCCCGGCATCGCCGCCCTCGCGGCAGGCCTGGTATCACCGCTCGCGACCATCGTGCTGGTGCTCGTCACCCTGCTGGGCGCGCTGCCGGTCTACCGGCGGGTGGCCCAGGAGAGCCCGCACGGCGAGGGCTCCATCGCGATGCTGGAGCGACTGCTGTCGTTCTGGCAGGGCAAGCTCTTCGTGCTGACCCTGCTCGGGTTCGCGGCCACCGACTTCATGATCACCATCACCCTGTCGGCCGCCGACGCCACCGCGCACCTGGTGGAGAACCCGCACCTGACCAGCATGCTGAGCGGCAAGCAGGTGACGGTCACGCTGATCCTGGTCGCCCTGCTCGGCGGGGTCTTCCTCAAGGGCTTCAGCGAGGCGATCGGCCTGGCCGTCTTCCTGGTCGGGATCTACCTCGCGCTCAACGTCGTGGTGGTGGCGAACGGGCTCTGGCACGTGCTCAAGGCCCCGCACGTGTTCAGCGACTGGACGGACGCGCTCACCGTCCAGCACGGCAACGCCTTCGCGATGATCGGCGTGGCGCTGATCGTCTTCCCGAAGCTGGCCCTGGGCCTGTCCGGCTTCGAGACCGGCGTCGCGGTGATGCCGCACATCGAGGGCGACCCGGACGACACCGAGGAGAAGCCCACCGGCCGGATCCGGGGTGCGCGCAAGCTCCTCACCACCGCCGCCGCGATCATGAGCGTCTTCCTGATCACCACCAGCTTCATCACCACGCTGCTCATCCCGGCCGACGCCTTCAAGAAGGGTGGCGAGGCCAACGGGCGGGCGCTCGCCTACCTCGCCCACCAGAACCTCGGCACCAGCTTCGGCAGCGTCTACGACCTGTCCACCATCGCCATCCTCTGGTTCGCCGGCGCCTCCGCGATGGCCGGGCTGCTCAACCTGATGCCGCGCTACCTGCCCCGCTACGGCATGGCGCCGCACTGGGCGCGCGCCGTGCGGCCGACCGTCATCGTGCTCACCCTGATCGCCTTCCTGGTCACCTGGATCTTCGACGCCAACGTGGACGCCCAGGGTGGCGCGTACGCGACCGGTGTGCTGGTGCTGATCAGCTCGGCCGCCATCGCCGTCACCATCGCCGCCCGCAAGGCCGGGCAGCGTGGTTGGACGATCGGCTTCGCCGTGATCGCGGCGGTGTTCCTCTACACCACGGGCGCGAACATCGCCGAGCGCCCGGACGGCGTCAAGATCGGCGGTTGCTTCATCGCGGGCATCATGCTGGTCTCCTTCGCCTCCCGGCTCAAGCGGGCCTTCGAGCTGCGCGTCACCGACGTGGTGCTGGACGACGTGGCGGAGCGGTTCGTCCGGGACTACATGCACCGCCCGCTGCGGCTGATCGCCAACGAGCCGAACAGCCGGGACCTCGCCGAGTACCGCGACAAGCTCCGTCAGATCCGCAAGGACAACGACATCCCGGCCGAGGACGACCTGGTCTTCGTCGAGGTCACCGTGCTCGACCCGTCCGAGTTCGAGTCGGTGCTGGACGTGCGCGGCGAGGTGCTGCACGACCGTTACCGGGTGCTGTCCCTGCAGAGCTCCAGCGTGCCCAACGCACTGGCCGCGCTGCTGCTGCAGGTGCGTGACCTCACCGGGCAGCAGCCGCACATCTACTTCGAGTGGACCGAGGGCAACCCCTTCGCCCAGTTCCTGCGGTTCTTCCTGTTCGGGCAGGGCGAGATCGCGCCGGTCACCCGCGAGGTGCTCCGTGAGGCCGAGCCGGACCGCGCCCGGCGGCCCGCGGTACACGTCGGCTGAGCCGGTTCACTCCCTCTCCGTCCGGCGGCCGCCGGGTCAGCGCGGCGGGCGGGACTTGGTCCAGGCGGGCGCGACGAACGCCACCAGGGCGACGGCGAAGCCGAGTTGGAGGATGTGGCGGATCCAGTCGATGCCCGAGGTGTGGCGGACGCCGATCCATCCGGAGACGGCGTTGCCGAGCCAGGCCCCGGCGGCGCCGAGCAGCATGGTCAGCCACCACGGAATCGACTGCGGCCCGCGCAGGATCAGCTTGGCGAGCATGCCCAGCACGAAGCCGATGAGCAGAATCCACAGGAGCTGGAACATCGCGGTCCACCTTCCCGGCGCGGCCGACGGGCACCGGCGCGCCGAATCGCCGAAGACGCGGCTCGTCCCATGATCACCCGGTTCGGCCGAACGGGCATGTCGGGGGAGTGCGACGGCGGCGCGGTCACCGGTGGGCAGCGGCGAGAACGAGCCGCCGGGTGGGCTGGAAAGGCACTGTCCACCGAGTGTTTCGTACCGATAGGAATGAGCGCTGACGCGGACAGACCGCGTCGACCCGAGAGGAGCCGCTCCCGTGACCCGACTTCGTGCCGCCGTCCTCACCCTCGGCTGTACCGCCGCCGCCCTCACCCTGACCATGGGCACCGCCCAGGCGGCGCCCGGCGACACCAGCACCAGCTGCTCCTCCTCGCTGACGCCGGGCGGCTTCGTGGACGTCCAGTGGTGGAACAGCGCCGGCTGCGGCTCAGGGTTCAACCCGAACACCAAGAAGATCATGCAGCTCACCGGCTACCCGGTCGGCACCGTGGTCAACGCCTGTTCGTCCACCTATCCGCCGGCCGGCTGGACGATCGTCAGCAGCTACTACAGCTCCGGCTGCCAGTACTCCTCGGTGCCGAGCTTCAACAACAACTCCTGGCAGCTGAAGCGCGTCTCCTGACGGCTGCCGGGCCGTCAGAACTCCCGGACCGCCTCGACGGCCTCGCGGACCTCCGGATGAGGGTCCTTCGCGAGGCCGTCCAGCAGCTCGGTGACACCAGGGGTGGACCAGCCGAAGACGGCCCAGACCAGTTCCCTGCGCACCCCCGGGTCCGGGTGGTCGGCCAGCCGGGCGAGGAGGTCCACCGGGCCCCGGCGGCGCAGGCCGAAACAGTGCAGGGCGGCTCGCAGCTCTGCCGGGTCGCCCGGCTCGCCCGCCGCCTCGATCCGGGCGAGCAGGACGGGCACGGGCGGCGGCGGGCCGTCCAGCGGGTGCGGGTGACGTTCGCGCATCCGCCGGTCGCCGTACCCGCCGCGCAGGCGGCAGCCCGCACAGGTACAGGGGCGGGTGCCGTGGGCACCCGGGAGGTAGCGCCAGCCCGCGACCTGCGGGACGGCGCGGATCCGGTGCACCTCGCGGGCGCCGATCGCGCGCGGGACGACCACCTCCCAGCCGCGCGGGTCGGCGAGCGCGCCGATCCGCGCGACCGCCTCGGCGGCCGAGAGCCACTTCTGGGCCTCCTTCGCGCGGTCCCGGTAGTGCCCGACCAGCACCTGCTGCTCGTCCTCCAGCCGGACGTGCACGGCGACCAGCGACCCCTTCGGGCCGAACCGGGCCAGCTCGCGCAGCCACTGGTGGGTGAGGGTGTACGAGGGCAGCACCGGGAAGCAGTACACCCCGCGCACACCGCCCTGGCCCCGGCTGTCGGCCCGGATGCCGGCGCGGCGGAGGCGCGGCGCGTTCGCCGCGGCGGTCAGGTGTACGAACATCGCCATGGGCCGGGATGCTAGCCGCTCCCGGGGGCGTTGATCGAGAGGTTATCGGGGCTGCAACGGGTCCGTGCGGCGGCTGATCAGGGCGGCCAGGCCGTCCAGGATGCGCTCCAGGCCGAAGTCCAGGGCCTGGTCGTGCCCGCCCGGCTCGGCCATGGCGGCGGCCAGGGCGGGGTAGCGGTCGGCGTGGCGGTGCACCACGGTGCCGAGGGCGGCGAGGAGTTCGGCCTCGGGGGAGCCGTTCGGGCCGACCGCGCGGGCCTGCTCCGCGATGCCGCGTACGTGCCCGGCGAGCAGCACCGCGGCGTCCATCCGCTCGGCGCCGGTCAGCCCGTGGCCGTCGAGGGCGGCCACCACCCGCTCCAGCCAGGCGAGTTCCCTCGGCCCCGGCACCCGGGGGCCGACGGTGGCGTCCAGCAGCCACGGGTGTCGGGTGAACGATGCGGCCAAGTGGCGTGCCCAGGCGGTGAGTTGCTCCCGCCAGTGGGTGCCCTCGGTGGGCGTCGGCGGCTCGTCGACGGCCGACTCGACCATCAGGGCGATGAGTTCGGTCTTGCCGGGGACGTAGCGGTAGAGCGACATCTTGGTGAAGTCGAGCAGCGCGGCCACCTTCTGCATGGAGACCGCGCCGAGCCCCTCCGCGTCCGCCACCTCGACCCCGGCGGCGGCGATCCGCTCCAGGGTGAGAGCCGGCTTGGGGCCCCGGGTCGGCTTGGCCGGCGGGCCCCAGAGCAGCCGCACCGTGTCGTTCGCCGCCTCGCCCATCGTCCGCTCCCGTTCTGGGGGTTGCCTGTCCGTGCCAACTGTGTCTACCGTACACAGCAATGAATAGTGTCCGCGAGACACAGTTTCTTGATCCTCGGACGGGGTGGTTTCCATGAGTGGTTCCCGGCGCGATTCCCGGCGCACCAAGGTGCTGATCTCGGGCGCGAGCATCGCCGGTCCGGCACTGGCCCACTGGCTGAGCCGGTACGGCTTCGAGGTGACGGTGGTCGAACTCGCCCCGGCGCTGCGCGGCGGCGGGCAGAACGTCGCGGTCTCCTCCAGGGCCGTGATCGAGTCGCCGAAGAGGTACTCGGCGCGGGCGGTGCCACCATCGGCGGCATGGGCACCGGGACGGCGGTGGTGGCCGCGTACGTCCTGGCGGGCGAGCTGGTCCTGGCCGACGGCGACCACCGTGCCGCCTTCGCCCGGTACGAGCGGCTGCTGCGCGACTACGCCCAGGGCTGCCAGAAGGGCGGGGACCGGACCGGCCCGTTCCTGGCGCCGCGCACCGCGACCGGACTACGGCTGCGCAACGCCGTGCTGAACCGGCGGTGGGCGCTGGACAGGATGCTGGAGCTGGGCAAGCAGGTGTCGAGCGTCGAACTTCCGGACTACGGCCAGGCGCCGGCCGGCCGGGTCGGTGCGGCGGGCTGACCCGGCCGCCGTTGTCGAGGAGCGCTTCGACTCGGACGGCCGCCCGGGTGGTGCGGTCCGCGGCCAGGGTGCGGTCCGGGGGCAGGGTGCGGTCCGGGGCGGGCCGCTCGGCCTCCGGCCCCGCCGGGAGGTTGCGCCGTCCGTGGCCCCGGCGCGCCCCGGGACCGCGCGCTCCCGCCCGTCGGGCCCGTGTTCGCGGCTCAGGGTCCTTGGTCCCACCCGTTCAGCCCCTTGGGCCCTGGCGATCCAGGCCGTTCGGGGTCATGCTGCGGGTACCGGCCGGGACGATCCGTGCCCGGTCCGACCAGCACCGTTGGACGAGGTGAACCGGCGTGCGGCATGCCACCGTCGAATCCGTGATGACCAGCCCCGTGGTTCGGGTCGCGCCCGAGACCGGTTTCCGGGAGATCGTCGCGCTGCTGACCGACTACGACATCACCGGGGTGCCGGTGGTGGACCCGCAGGGGCGGCCGCTCGGCGTGGTCTCGGAGGCCGACCTGTTGCGCACCCTGGCCGCGCAGGAGGACCCGGGCAGTCTGCTGCCCGCGCCCGAGTCGGCGCAGGCGGGGCCGGGCGGCGAGGTCACGGCGGCGGACCTGATGACGGCACAGCCGGTCTGCACCACGCCCGACACCAGCGTGGTCGCGGCGGCCCGGCTGATGAGCCGGCACGGGCTGAAGCGGCTGCCGGTGCTGGACGAGGAGGGGCGGGTCCTCGGGATGGTGAGCCGCGGCGACCTGCTGAGGGTGTTCCTGCGCGAGGACCGGGTGATCCGGCGGGAGATCGTCGAGGAGGTGCTCGGCCGGATCGACGGGGTGAGCCCGGCGGAGATCGGGGTGGAGGTGGACCAGGGTCGGGTGGTGCTCAGCGGCACCGTGCCGGAGGCCCACCTGGTGCCGGTCGTGCTGAACCTGTGCCGCTCGGTGGACGGGGTGGTCTCGGTGACCGACCGACTCCGGGCCGGGGGTGCCACCGCGTCGGTCGGTTGATCCGGGCCGCCCGCCCGGCTGTTGCCCCTGCGCAGCTGTCGCCTCGGACTCCGGCGGTCCGGTTCGCATACTGCGGAGCGTATCGGGTAACTCACCCAGTGTGCCCGGTGGTTCGGACTGCCGGGGCGCCGGAGCATTGGGGAGGCGGCCGTGGCAGTCGTGTTCGACGCGGACTTCACTTCGACCAGGCAGTGGATCGCCGGGCGCAGCAGCGCGTACCCCCGGATGGGGCCGACCAACCGGAGCGACCACAAACTCGACTACCTGAGCCGCCAGTACTGCCCCGGCGGGGTGTTCGCCGCCGTCCGGCGGCCCACCGGCGGGCTGTGGACCTGCAATCTGCTGACCACCGAGGGCAGTCCGGAGGGCTTCCAGGTCCGCACCGGGGACGTGCTGTCCGCGCAGGTCACCCTGCCCGTCGAGCTGGGCGCCTGGCCGGCGATCTGGACCTGGCGGGACGGTGGCAACGAGGTCGACATGTTCGAGTACCACCCGGACAACCCGGACCTGTTGGAGATCTCCAACCACGTCCGCGGCGGGTTCCGGTATTGGCACGGCGGCAGCGTCGGGATCGAGCCGGGGGCGGACTTCGGCCTGCGGGTGGTGCTCGGTGCGCACTCGGTGGACTGGTACGTCGAGGAGGAGCTGGTCTACGCGGACCTGCACGGGGTCGGGGCCGGGTGGCACGCCTACCTGATCGTCAACCTGTCGGTGTCGGACGGGACTTACCACGAACGGCCGCCGGCCGGCGGGCCGGACCGGCTCAGCTGGGTCTGCCACAGTCTGAAGGTCGAGCGGTGAACCGGCGGCTTCGGACGTCGGCGTTCGTGACGTCGCGGTTCGTGAACGTCGTGGTTCAGGGTCTCGTGGTTCAGGGTCTCGCGGTTCGGGGGCTCACGGTGCGAACGTCGCGGTGATCGGGCCACCCGGGCCGGAGCGCTGGAACCAGACCGCCCGGCGGTGCGGGCCGATGTGCGCGGGGTCGGTCACGTACAGGTCGTCGCGCGGGGCCCGCTCGTTGCCCGGGGCGAGTGCCGCGTCCTCGGCCTGGTCGGCGATGGCGCGCAGCAGGGCGGTGGCGGTGGCCTCGGCGGCGGAGGGGGCGATGGCGAGGGCGGTGAGTTCGGTCCAGAGCGCGGTGGACACGTAGACGATCGGGGAGCGGCCGAGCGCCGGGTGGGGGGAGCCGTCGGTGTGGCGGCGGAGCATCCCGACGGCGACGAGCTGCTCGGGGGAGCGGTGGTCGCCGGGCAGGTGGTGGCTCATGGGTGGCAACGCTACCCCGGTGGTCGGCGGCGTGAGCGCAGGCACGTTTTCTCAGGCTTTCTTGACAGCGCTTTGACCGGTCGCGGGCGCACGATGGTGGTAAGGCGCTGATCACCTCGGACACTTCCGCTCGTTCCGCGGAGCCGCTCCCGGGAGCGACGGCACCTCCGGTGGTCCGGCGCCTCGGACGGTAGGGCGCCGGTCGCCTCAGCGGGCCCGGTGGGGCCGGAGGAGGAGGTCCAGATGAGGCACTGGCATGGTCACGGGTACGGGCCCGGCCACGGAATCGGCGGTTGGGGCATCGCCGTGATGGCGATCGGCTCGCTGCTGGTCCTGGCGCTGCTGGTGCTCCTGGCCGTCGCGCTGATCCGGTACCTCTCCCGCTCGCGGCAGCGGGTTCCGCCCGGCTCCGCGGCCGCGGGCGCCGCCGGCCCGGGTCCGGGCGGACCGCCCGGTTGGGCACCCGGCCCGACCCCGGAGCAGGTGCTCGCGGAGCGGTTCGCGCGGGGTGAGATCGACGCGGAGGAGTACCGGCACCGACTGGAGACGCTGCGTTCGGCGGACGGGCCGGGCGGCGGCTGACCCGGGGGGCGCGCGCCGAGGCCCGCCGCACCAGGTGTGCGGCGGGCCTCGGCGGTGTCTGCCGGGTGGGCGTCGGGCTTGCTCGGCACACCTGGCTCGCACGGCTTGCGCGGCGTGCGTGGCGCGCTCGTCCGGCGGGGCCTGCTCGCCCTGCCGGACTTACTCGACGACGAGCTCGACCGGGATGTTGCCCCGGGTGGCGCGGGAGTAGGGGCAGACCTCGTGCGCCTGCTTGACCAGCTGCAGGCCGGTCTCGCCCGCGAGCGCGTCGGGCAGCTCGACGCGCAGCACCACGGAGAGGCCGAAGCCCGCGTCGTCCTTGCCGATCGACACCTCGGCGGTCACCGAGGCCTCGCTGGTGTCCACCCGGGCCTGGCGGCCGACCAGGCCCAGGGCGCTGGCGAAGCAGGCGGCGTAGCCGGCCGCGAACAGCTGCTCGGGGTTGGTGCCCTGGCCGCTGCCGCCGAGCGCGGGAGGCATCGCGAGAGCGAGGTCGAGCTGGCCGTCAGAGCTGACGGCGCGGCCCTCGCGACCGTTGGCGGTGGCGGCGGCGGTGTAGAGCGCGTCCATGGTGGTGTCCCTTCGTGTTGCTGCTCGTCTCGCGGGGTGCGGGTCGTGGATCGCCGTGCGCGGATCGTGTCGCTCGGCTGGCTGCCTGGCGGCCCGCTGTCTGCTCGATAAGTAGAGCACGCAATTCAATTGCGCACAACTCAATGGCGTGATTGTGATCGGTACCATGGCTTCATGACCACGCTCCCGGGCATGGCGGACGAGGAACTGCTCCGCCTCGACCAGCAGATCTGCTTCTCGCTCAATGCCGCCTCGCGCGCCTTCGGCGGTGTCTACCGGGTCCTGCTCCGGGACCTCGGGCTCACCTATCCGCAGTACCTGGTGATGCTGGTGCTCTGGGAGGACGGCCAACTGCCCGTCAAGCGGATCGGTGAGCGCCTGCGGCTCGACTCCGGCACGCTCTCCCCGCTGCTCAAGCGGCTGGAGGCGGCCGGACTGGTGCGCCGCGAGCGCAGCCCGGAGGACGAGCGCTCGGTGACCGTCAGTCTCACGCCCGAGGGATCCGTGCTGCGCGAGCGAGCCGGGCAGGTGCCGCGCCGGCTGCTCGCGGCGACCGGGCTGCCGGTCGAGGACCTGGCCGCGCTGCATGAGCTGCTGGAGCGGGTGACCGGCGCGTTGGACTCGGCGGTGGTGGAGCCCGCGCCGTAGGGCTGTCGTGTACGCGTCAGCGCTGGCGCCGGTGCCAGCGCCGGTGTCAGCGCCGGTGTCGCGGAGCTGTGGTGCGGGGCCGCTGAGGGGCTTGTCAAGCCGAGCTTCGACGGGGTGTGATCTGGCTCACGTTGTGGTCGTCGGGCGGCCGTCCGGGCACTCGAAAGGGCAGGTCAGCGGCACTGTTCGGAAGTGAACGGAAACGGTCGCCAATTGTCCGCCCGGTCCGGTCAACAACCCGGGCCTCCCGGACGGTTACACCACGAGCCCCCAAGGGGCCGTCGGCGTGCCACCCGGTGGGCCGGCCAGCTGACCCAGGAAGAGGGGGCGCGTGTGGACACTCCCGGGCCGGGCGAGGAGCGGAGCCTGCGGGCGGACCCGCTCGACGACCTGCCGACCGACTTCGAGGCCTTCTTCACCCGCGAGAACTCCGGGTACCTTCGCTACGCCCAGCAGCGACTGCGCCACCGCGAAGACGCCCAGGACGCCGTTCAGAACGCCGGCACCACGCTCTATCGGAACTGGCGCAGGGCGCTGGCCAGTGAGGACCCGCAGGCCTTCGCCTTCAAGATCGTCAAGGACGCGGTGGTCGACGTCATGCGCGAGCGTCGCCGCACCGAGCGCAAACGGCTGCGGGTGATCGCCCAGCGCCGCCCCGACACCAGCCAGGACGAGCTGGAGGAGCTCGCCGAACTGGATGCCCTGGACTGGGCCATGGAGGAGCTCGCGCGGGCCGCGCCGGTCCAGTCCGACGTGGTCCGGCTGCGCCAGGCGGGCCTGTCCTACCACGACATCGGCCGGGCGCTCGGCATCGCGCACACCACCGCCCGCACCTACTACAGCCTCGGGCGGCGTCACCTGGAGTACCTGCTGGAGCACCCGGACGGCGGGCAGGCGACATGAGGATCGCCGAGCTGCTGCGCGCGCACGCCGCCGAGCTGGACCGGGAGTTCCGCGACCACGACCCGGCGGCCTTCACCCGTCGGCTGGCCGAACGGCTGGCCGCCGCCCGACGCCCGGCCCCGACCGTGCGCGAGCGCCCGGCCCGCCCGCCCGCAGCCGCCCGGCCGCCGCACGTCCCGGCCTCGGGGGAGCGCCCCTGGGCCGGGGGGCGGTCCGAACTGCGTCGCGACCTCCGGCGCGATCTGCGGCACCTGTGCGCGGGTGTGGCGGGAGCGGTGGAGCCGGCGGAGCTGGCCCTGGACCTCGAACTCGCCGAGAAGACGGCCCTGCGCACGCTCGGCTGCCTGCTCTACGGCATGGGTCGTACGGCGGACGGGGTCTTCTGGTGGCGGATCGCCGTCCAGTACGGCGACCAGCTGGCCGTCCACTGCCTGGCCGTGCACTACGCCGCCGAGGGCGAGCGGGGCGCTGCGGCGCGCTGGGCCGCCGAGGCCGAGGATCTCAGCGGCCCCGGGCGGCTGCCGGAGCTGGCCCCGGAGGTCCGGCCGAGCGGTGCGGTCGAGCTGGCGCGGCGGCTGGCGGAGCGGTACGACGGGGAGATCCTGCTGACCTTGCGGGACGCGGTGGCGGCGGGGGCGAGTGGCGGCGTCGACGCGGGCGCCGACGGCGGGCGGCTGGGTGTGCGGACGGTGCGGGGGCGAGGAGTGGTGCGGATCCGGTGACGGCGCCGGGGCGCCGGCGGCGACCAGGGTCCGGGCGGTGAGAGGCCGGGCGATGAGGGTTCGGGCGGCGAGGGCGCGGGCGGCGAGGTGGCGGAGTCGGGGGCCGGCCGTTCGTGCGCGGGTCGTGTTCAGGTGAGCCCGGAAAGGGCGTCGCCCAGGTAGGCGGCGCCGAGCACCACCGGGACGGCGGTCATGATCGCCGCGTTGTGCGCGGCCGTCCAGGCCCGCCACTCGCCGAGGGCACGGATCGAGCGGTCGTTGCCGCGCCGGTGGACGGTGAGTGGCAGCAGGGTGCCCAGCGAGCCCAGCAGCACCATCAGGGCGGCGGCCACGGCCTTCGCCCCGGTGCCGCTCGGACTGGCGGCGATCGAGGCGGCGCCGCCGACGGCGGGGATCAGGGTCTTCGGGTGGGCCGTCACCAGGGCCACGGCGAGCCCGACGGACCGGGCGGCGGTGAGCCGGTCGATCCCCAGGAGCCAGGTCGGCGGCGCGATCACGTGCCCCGGTCTCGGGCGGTCGCGCCACTGCTGCGCGGCGAGGAGGAGGAGTAGGGCGCCGAGGGCGAGCTTCAGCCAGGACGCCCAGGTCGGCCTGCCGCCGTCCGGGTTCAGCGCGCCGCCCACCGTCAGGACCACGGTCTCGACCGCTGCCAGGCCGAGCACCCAGCCGGCGGTGAAGGCGAGCCCGTTGGTCCGGCCGCGTGGCGAGGCGAGGATCAGGAGCACGGCGATCAACGGCAGCGGGCTGAGCGCGACCGCCACCGCCGAGGCCAGCATCGGGCCGATCGCCTCGCCCATCCCAGGACCTGCCTTCCCGTCGCCGGGCGCCGTCCGCCATTCAGCTACCGTCGGCGGCGGCGCGCACGGCCGGTGGGCCATTCGGGTGAGGGGCGGCGGACGGAGCAGGGCCGCCGCACCGGTCTGGTGCGACGGCCCTGCGCAGGGTGCGTCCGTCGGCGGTGTCAGCCGGCTGGGTCAGTCGGCTGACACCGCCGGCAGGATCAGTCGGTGCCGGACTCGATCGCCGCGTGGTCGAGTGCGGTGGACTCGGCCTCGTCGCCGGTGCCGGCGGCGATCGGCGCCGCGCCGCCCGGGGCGAGCTCGCCGATCAGACCGCTCCACGGGGCCAGCTGGCCGTGGCCCGCGTACTGCTCCAGCTTGCTGCGGGAGTCGGCGATGTCCAGGTTGCGCATGGTCAGCTGGCCGATCCGGTCGTCCGGGACGAAGGCGGCGTCGACGCTGCGCTCCATCGACAGCTTCTCGGGGTGGTAGCTGAAGTTCGGGCCCTGGGTGTCGATCACCGAGTAGTCCTGGCCACGCCGCAGCCGCAGGGTCACGCTGCCGGTGACGGCCTGGCCGACCCACTTCTGCAGGCTGTCGCGCAGCATCAGCGCCTGCGGGTCGAACCAGCGGCCCTCGTACAGCAGCCGGCCGAGCCGGCGGCCCTGGGTGTGGTAGGTGGCGAGGGTGTCCTCGTTGTGGATCGCGTTCAGGAGGCGCTCGTAGGCGGTGTGCAGCAGCGCCATGCCCGGGGCCTCGTAGATGCCGCGGCTCTTGGCCTCGATGATGCGGTTCTCGATCTGGTCCGACATGCCCAGGCCGTGCCGCCCACCGATGACGTTGGCCTCGTGCACCAGCTCGACGGCGGTGCCGAACTCACGGCCGTTGATCCGGACCGGACGGCCGAACTCGAAGTCGACGGTGACGTCCTCGGTCTGGATCTCCACGGCCGGGTCCCAGAAGGCGACGCCCATGATCGGGGCGACGATCTCCATCGAGGTGTCCAGGTACTCCAGGCGCTTGGCCTCGTGGGTGGCGCCCCAGATGTTGGCGTCGGTGGAGTAGGCCTTCTCGGCGGAGTCCCGGTACGGCAGGTCGCGCTCGGCGAGCCACTCGGACATCTCCTTGCGGCCGCCGAGCTCGGTGACGAACGCCTGGTCCAGCCACGGCTTGTAGATCCGCAGGTTGGGGTTGGCGAGCAGACCGTAGCGGTAGAACCGCTCGATGTCGTTGCCCTTGTAGGTGGAGCCGTCGCCCCAGATGGACACCCCGTCCTCCTGCATGGCGCGCACCAGCAGGGTGCCGGTCACGGCGCGGCCGAGCGGGGTGGTGTTGAAGTAGGTCTGCCCGGCGGAGCGGATGTGGAAGGCGCCGCAGGCGAGGGCGGCCAGGCCCTCCTCGACCAGCGGGGCCCGGCAGTCGACCAGCCGGGCCTGCTCGGCGCCGTACGCGCGGCCACGGGCCGGGACGTCGGCGAGGTTCGGCTCGTCGTACTGGCCGATGTCGGCCGTGTAGGCGTACGGGACGGCGCCGTGCTCGCGCATCCACGCGACCGCGACGGAGGTGTCCAACCCACCGGAGAATGCGATGCCGATCCGTTCACCGACCGGCAGCTTGCTCAAGACCTTCGACATGCTTGCACCCTTGACCCACCCGCGCGGCGCGGGCTCCTGATTTAGCGACGTGTGAGGGAATTCGGCGTATTCGATCCGATGCCCGCACTCTGGCATAGGTTTGCAGAGTAGCGCAAGAGAATACGGAGGCGCGGGTCGGGGTGGCTGCTTGCCGTGCCGCTCCCCGTCCGTCGCTGATCTGGGCAACTGGGTTGGAGGGGGCGGTGGTTGAGGCGGTCTCGAGGTCTGGACGGGCGCCAAGGGGTGGCTCGGGAGGCGGGGTGGATTTCTTCGGGGGAGGCGGGTCTCGGGGTCGTCGGCACCGGCCGGGTGGTTCCGAGGGTGGTGTGGGGAGGGGCGCCCGGAGACGCAGGCGGGCCGGACTCCCGCGGGTGGGAGCCCGGCCCGTCGTGGTCGGGGCAGCGCGGAGGTCAGGGTCTGCGGCCGCTGCTGTGGGCCGGTTCGCGGTCGGGGTCTGCGCCGGGTCCGCTGTCAGGCGTTCCGAGGGCGCGGGCGCGGACCCAGGCCGTGCGGGAGGCGAGCACGCCGAGCCCGAGGGCGACCAGGTGCCCGGCGTCGGCCAGTTGCTGGTCCACCGCCCAGGCGGTGGCCAGCGCCGAGGCGAGGGCCGACAGGCCGTAGCGGCGCAGCGGGCGCGGGCCGAGGGCGAGCAGACAGGCGACGGTGGCGACCAGTCCGTAGCTGATCCCGACGTCCCGGGCCCGGGAGAGCGCGCCGGGGATCCGGGCGGTCACCATGACCCACATGGCGCCCTCGGTGAGCAGGGTGGCACCCAGGTGCCCGAAGGCGAAGACGGCGCCCGCGCGGGCCGGGCCCCAACGCCACTCGGCGAGGCCCAGGGCGACGGCGACGGCGGCGATGCCCGCCCAGGCCGGGACCCCGTCGACCACCAGGCCGCTGGTGAACATCGTCCACCACTTGCCCACCTCCATGTGGTGGACGTTGCTGCTGTTGTGCCGGACGAACCGGGCCCGCGCGGCATGGCTCTCGTTGGCCAGCCAGGAGGCGGTGACGGTCAGCAGGATGACGTAGACCGTGGTGAGCCACAGACGGAGGGCGGCTCTGAGTGCAGGGTGCCGGGCGGTGACGGCGTCGGTCGGTCTCGTCGTTCCGAGGCGGTCCCTCATCGTGCCTGGCGCCCTTGCTGTCTCGTTCCTCAGGTACCGGCGGCTCCGGGGGAGGCCGGAGGCCCAGCCTACGTCAGTCGGGGACGGTGGCCGCGCCGGTGGAAGGCCGGCCGGGGCGGGGAGGGCCGGTGGGGGCCGTTGCGGGCCCGGGTCGGATCACCCGAACGGGTCGCCGCAGCGGCGGGCGGTGGTGCGGACGGGCGAGGGTGGGGAGGGACCGTCGAGGAGGCGCCGATGTCCGGCCGCACCACCGAGGTGCCCCAGACGCACCGGCGGCGCTCATGGGCTCGCGCGGCCCGTGCGGCGTGGGCCTATGTACGGCGCGCCCCCGGTACCTACGTCTGGCTGGCGATCCTGCTGATCACCACCCAGGTGATCCGCCACGTCGACACCGCGACCGCCGACCGCATCCTGGAGCGGCGCTCGACCAACCTGCACCACCTGCGGGTCTCGCCGGTCCGGGTGCTGGCGACCAGTGCGCTGTGGATCGCGGGTGGCGGATGGCTGAGCTACTTCGCGCTCTACAACATCTTCCACGTGCCCGCCGAACGCTGGCTCGGCACGCTGCGCTGGATCTCGGTGGCGATGCTGGCGCACGTCGGGGCGACGTACCTCAGCGAGGGCGTCCTCGGGTGGGCGATCCACCGCGGCCTCGCCGCGCCGAAGGCCGTCTACACGCTCGACTACGGCGTCAGCTACGCGCTCGCCGGGGTGATCGGGGTGCTCACCTACCTGATCGCGCGGCCCTGGCGGTACCTCTACCTGGCCGGGGTGCTCATCGTCTACGGCATGCGTGCGCACCAGAGCCGGGACTACACCAGCATCGGGCACCTGAGCGCGGTGCTGATCGGGCTCGCCTGCTATCCGCTGACCCGGGACCGGCCGGGGGTCTTCGATCCGGTCGCCTCGGTGCGGGCGCTCCGGCGGCGGATCCGCAGGAAGTGATCGGTTGTCAGGTGCGGTCGGCCCCAGGGTATTCGGTGAATGCCAACTGTTCGAAACGGTAGGGCTCTTAACCAACTTTTACCGTACGGTTCTTCCCCGGGCCGAGCTGACCGGCCAGGCTTACCCCCTGTTTCGCCGGGGCCGCGCGACCGCGCGGCCGGCCACAGGGGAGGACCGCACTCGTGCCCACCAGGCAACGACGACGGCTGCTGCTGAGCGCCGTCACGCTCACCGCCGTCGGACTGACCACCACCCAGGCGCTCGCCGCGCCGTCCGCGCCGCCGACACCGCAGCCCTGGCAGGTGCGGCACCAGGCGGACATCGGAAAGCAGCACGCCCAGAAGGTCCAGGGCAAGAACGCCCTCTCGACCTTCAGCCCCAAGGCCGAGGCGGAGGCCGGGGACGGCGGCGACGAGGCGGAGAACTCCGCCGAGGGCGTCGCCCAGTACACCGAGGCCCGTACCGCGCCCGGCGTGGTCGCGCCGGGCGCCTACGGCGCGGCCTGGTCGCAGCTGCAGTCCATGCCGCACACGGACGGGCACTGGGACCACGTCACTGACAAGCCGTACAACTCCGACGACCCGCGCTACCGCGACGTCAACTCCAACTCCGCCGGTGGCGCCGGGCTGGTGACCGGCCGGATCACCGGCATCGCGGCGGACAACGACGGTTACGTCTACGCCGGTGGCGCCAACGGCGGTGTTTTCCGCTCCCGGACGGGCGGCGGGAACTGGGAGCCGATCGCGGACAAGCTGCCGACGCTGTCGACGGGCACGCTGAACCTGGACGAGGGCGGGCGGCTCTGGTACGCCACCGGTGAGTCGAACACCGGCGCCACCTCATACGTCGGCACCGGCGTCTACCTGCTGTCCGACCCGAAGCACGGCAAGTTCCAGCCCAGGAACCGGGTCGGTGGGGCCGAGCTGGAGTCGACGATCATCCACGCGCTGCGTTTCGGCGGCGGCAGGGTGTGGGCGGCGACCAGTCGGGGTGTGTGGAGCCACTCGGCCACGGACCTGTCGGGGCCGTGGACGCTGGAGTTCGCGCCCAACCCCGAGTACCTGCCTGGCGGTTCGAAGGCCGGCGACCCGAGCGCGCCGTACAAGAACATCGCCAATGACATCGCGATCGACCCCAAGGACCCGTCCAAGGTGGTCCTGGCGGTCGGCTGGCGTGGCGGCGACACCTACAACGGTTTCTACAGCAAGGCGGCGGACGGCAGTTGGCAGCGGGTCTCGTCGCTCGGTGACCTGCCGACGGACGCGGCGAACGTCGGCAACGTGACCTTCGCGCGGTCGACCGACGGCTCGCGCTACTACGCGATCGACCAGTCGCCGGACGTGATGGCGCACAACCCGGACACCGGCCTCAAGGGCATCTACGTCTCCAAGTCCGGTTCGCCGTCCGGTCCGTGGACGCTCATCGCGGACAAGGACAAGCTCAAGGGATCGGGCTCCGCCCTCCAGGACCCGGGCTACCAGCCGGGCATCCAGTCCTGGTACAACCAGTCCCTCCAGGTGGACCCGGCCAACCCGGACCACGTCTACGCGGGCCTGGAGGAGGTCTTCGAGACCACCGACGGCGGCGCCAAGTGGGCCACCGTGGGGCCGTACTGGAACAACGGCTTCCCGTGCTGGAGCATCGACCCGGCCAAGCAGACCGGTGACTGCTCGCCGACCACCCACTCCGACCAGCACGCCGTCGCCTTCGGCAGCTACCAGGGCAAGGTCAACGTCTACGTCGGCAACGACGGCGGCATCTACAAGCGCCCGGGCAACGGGCAGTTGGACGCCTGGGGCCACGGCAAGGACTGGACGCCGCTCAACGACGGCACCATGGACACCCTGCAGTACTACTCGGTCGGCATCGGCAAGGACCCGGCGGACCGCTCCGGCAAGGGCGTCATCGTCAGCGGCGGCCTGCAGGACAACGGCGAGTCGATCCTGCGCGCCCACGACAAGGTGATGGGCTCCAACTTCGGCGGCGACGGCGGCGACACCCTGGTCGACCCGAACAACGGCTGCAACATCGCCGAGGAGTACGTCTACCTCGACATGTGGGTCACCCAGAACTGCGCGGTGAACGACGGCAGCTGGACGAAGGACCCGAGCAAGGCCACCTCCTTCGAGGTCGCCCCGCCGGACAAGGACACCAGCGCCGCCCGCTTCATCGCGCCGATCACCAGCGACCCGAAGGACGCCAACACCTGGATCGCGGGCGGCCGGCACGTCTGGGTCCAGCACAAGGGCTACGCGATCCGCAGCGGCAGCGAGTGGACCAGCGCGTACGACCTGGGCGCCGGCCACGTGGCCACGGCGGTCGCGACGGTCAACGGCACGGTGTACGCGGGCTGGTGCGGCCCGTGCAACAACCAGGGCTTCAGCCGTGGCATCGCGGTCGGCAAGACCGACGGCACCGGCTGGCACCAGCTGAACCTGCCGGTCGACGGCACCCTGCCGAACCGCTACATCAGCTCGTTCGCCGTGGACGAGAAGGACGCCCAGCACGTGTTCGTCGCGATCAACGGCTTCTCGCGGACCTGGACCGAGGGCCCCGGCGCGGGCAACGGCCACCTCTTCGAGACCCACGACGGCGGCGCCACCTGGACCGACGTCTCGGCCAACCTGCCCGACGTCCCGGCGACTTCGGTCAAGATCCTGCCGAACGGCGGGCTGGCGCTGGGCACCGACCTCGCCGCCTTCTACCGCGCGCCGGGCGAGACCGACTTCTCGGTGCTCGGCCGCAACCTGCCCACCAACTCGGTGCAGCAGCTCAAGACCGGCCCGGACGGCCGCCTCTACGCCGCCACCTTCGGGCGCGGCATCTGGTCGATCAACCCGCGCGAGCTGGACGAGGACAACGACAACCAGCACTGACCGGCCGGTGATCTGACCGGTGCCCGGCCCGCGCTCAACGAGCGGGCCGGGCACCTGCGTTGTGAGGGCTCCGCAGGCGGGTCAGGTCCTGCCACACGAGCGGAACGGAATCCTAGAAGGCCAGAGGCTCCAGGATGTGGCAGAGCAAGAACTCGAGGAACTCGGTGAGGATCACGATTTCCACCTTTCCAGGGAGCTAGAGCGGCGACAGGGCAGGCAGGGCTCCGGAGCATCAAGGCCCGATGCTCGAACCTTCCGCCGACCTACCGGGCGTCACCTCAGGACTTCCCAGTCTCCGGCAGGCATCCGAGCAGTGCTCACGGCGATCGGCCGAATGGCCGGTGGCCCCCACTGTCAGGTAAGTCCCGGAGGGCTGCCCCGATCGGCAGGGGCTGCGGTGATACGGTCGCTGCCTGTGACAGAGCAGCTTCCGGCATTTCCGTACCACCCCGACCCGGTGGCCACCGGCGCCATCGTCGGCTCCGACGCTGAGTGCAGCTGCTGCCATCGGGCCACTGGCTACATCTACGCCGGCCCCGTCTACGCGGCCGAGAACCTCCGGCATCGGCTCTGCCCGTGGTGCATCGCGGACGGAAGCGCGGCCGACCGCTTCGAGGCCGTGTTCACAGACGTGGTCGACGACGTCCCGATGGATCGACTGTTCGCGATCACGCAACGCACGCCGGGATTCAGCGGCTGGCAGCAGGAGCGCTGGCTGATCCACTGCGAAGACGGCGCTGCCTTCCTCGGCTCGGTCGGAGCAGCCGAGCTCGCCGCCTACCCGGATGCATCGGCATCACTTCGACAGGGACTCGCCTCCTGGCCGACGTCGCAGGCCGAGCAGTACCTCAACGCGTTGACCAGGGATGGTCAGCCGACCGCCTATCTCTTCCAGTGCCGAACCTGCGGCACCCACCTCGCGTACGCGGACGCCACGTAGGACCGGCTCCGGGCGAGAGGTGCGATGGCGGCCCATCGGGGCCGCCCCACCGCAGGAGGACGTCACGCCAAGGTGTGCTCCAGCCAGTCGAGCATGACGCCGTTGCGCACCTGCGGTGCCATCGGGGCGCAGTGGTCGCCGGCGCCCTGGGCCGTGGTGAGGACGGTGAGCTGTTTGGGACAGCGGAGGAGGTTGTGGAGCAGGGTGTCCTGGCCGGGGATGAGGGACTCGTCCTCGTAGCCGAGAACCAGGGTGGGGCAAGCCACCAGGTGGGCCACGTCGTCGCAGCGGAACCGGCGGATGGTGTGGGCGAGTTGCCAGAGGTCCTGGGGTGCCCGGCCGGCGCGGGCGTCGCGGAGGAACCGGGGGCCGAAGATCTCGGCGCGCTTGGCGAGCAGTGGGGTGGCGGGGCCGAGGTCCGGGAGGACGGTCCGCTGCCAGTGGCGGTTGACGGTCTCGCGGTCGGGGCCGTCGGCGAGGTGGCGCCAGATCTCGGGCCAGGCGAGCCAGTTGTCCACGGCGCCGGGGTCGGCGACCACGGCGGCGAGGCGGGGTTCGAAGGCGGCGGCCCGGATGGCGAGGATGCCGCTCATGCTCCAGCCGGTCATGGCGATCCGGTCGGGGTCGACCAGCGGCGAGCGGAGGAGGTGGTCGATGACGGGGCGGATGACGTGTTCCCAGTCGGGACGGAACGGGATGCCGTGCTCGAACAGCAGGCTGCCCTGGCCGGGGCCTTCCAGGATCAGGGCGTTCCAGCCGCGTTCGACCGCCGCGCGGGCTCCGAAGGCGTAGAGGTCGATGCTCTGGGCGTCACTGCCGTTGACCAGGATGAGGGCGGGGCGACGCCGGGGTCGGCCCGGGGGAGTGAGGAGGTAGGCGGGCAGTCCGAGGTCCCCGTACGGGATGCGCAGCCGCCGCACGGGCGGGTCGAGGAGTTCGCCGGCGCGGTGCCAGCAGGCCTGCATCTCGGCGAAGACGGCCGGTTCGTCGGCGGGCCGGGCGCTGCCGAGGACGGAGAACAGCGCCAGGGAGAGGTACTTGGCGGCGCGCAGGTAGCCGTCGCGGGCGGTCGTCGAGCGGCCGGAACGCAGGGCGGACTCGGCGACGGCAGCGGTGCGGCGGCCGAGGGCGAGGAACTCCTCGTGGTAGGTCCGACCGGACAGGCCGACCCGGTTGATGCGGTCGACGGTGGCCAGGACTTCGCCGGCCTCGGCGAGGCGGTAGGCGGTGGCGCCCAGCGCCGCGCGGGTCTGGAGGTCGAGGTTGGGTTCGGAGAAGAGTAGTAAGCGGTCGGCGGTGGTGGTCACGGGAGGGTCCGTTCCGGTCAGGCCCGCAGGCCGTGGCGCTTGGTGTACGCGAGGTGGAAGAGGAACAGCGGCGCCGCGATGACCGGCCAGCAGGCCTGCATGGCCGCCGGGGCGGCGTCGACCGGCAGCAGGTAGGCGAAGGCGAGCTGGGTGAGGGCGTTGAGCAGGCTGGCCGCGCCCCACACCGTGGTGAGGACCCGCAGGCCGTGGCGGAAAGCGGCGTCCTGGTCCCAGCGGCCCGCCCAGGCGCGCAGCCCGTCCTCACCGGCCTTGAGCTGGACGAACGACCGGAAGACGACCATCAGGGCCGGGCGCCCGTAGCCGACCGAGGCGAGCAGCCAGACGCCGATCAGTCCGCCGAGCATGCCCGTCCAGGCTTCGCGGATCAGCAGGGTGCGCGGGTCTCCGGTGAGTACGGAGAGGACCAGCCCGAGCCCGATCATGCTGAGGATCAGCAGGGCGAGGAAGTCGACCCGGCGGGTGCGGACCAGCCGGACGACGACGGTGGCCGCCGGTATCGCGGCCGACCAGAGCAGGGCCCACCACTGGTCCACGCCGGCGAGACGCAGCCCGTAGTAGAGGCCGAGCGGCAGGAGGAGGTCGAGCAGCAGCGGTAAGAAGGCCATGGTCCGGCGGGGAGCGGCATGGACGGTCATGACGCGGCCTCGTTCCTGGTCGCGAGGTCGAACAGCGTGACCAGCTCGCGTCCGTAGGCGCGCGGGTCGAAGTCGCCGCCGACGGTGAGCCGGTTCGCGGCCGCGTCGATCGAGGCGCGGATCGCGGTGGCCATCGCCTCGGCGTCGAACGAGCGGAAGGCGCCGCTGTGCTGGCCGTCCCGCAGGTGCTGCACCAGCAGGGCGACGGGGGTGTCGAAGCCGGCCGTGCTGACCAGCGGAGTGCCGTCCTCACGGCGGGCATTGGCGAGGACGTCCACCAGCGCGCGCATCTCGACCGGGTGGTCGGCCATGAACTCCAGGTTGGCCTCGATGTAGGCGGCCAGCATCGCGCCCGGTTCGCGGTGGGCGCGGATGCGGGGCTGCATGAAGACCCGCACCTGCTCCTGGACGGTGTCGACGACGGCCTGGAAGAGGTCCTCCTTGTCGTCGAAGTGGTACGAGATCAGTCGCACGCTGGAAAGCTTGGCCCGCTTGGCGATCTGCGCGAACGAGGCGCGGGCGTAGCCGAGTTCGGCGACGGTTCCGATCGTGGCGGCGACGATCTGGACGCGTCGGGCGTCGGTGGTGAAGCTCCGGCCGACTGCCGCAGGGGCGTCGGCGGCACTTGCGCCGTGAGGATTTACTCGCATGAGTAAAAAGTAACACGGGTCGGCAAATCGGCGGGCGAAAAATGGCCCCGCCGCGTCCGGCTACGGATCTTCGGCGGGGCGGAGCGCCAGTGGTGTCAGGGGTGCCAGCGGTGTCAGGGGTGCCAGCGGTGCCAGAGGTGTCGGCGGTCTCAGCGGTGTCGGGGGTGCAAGGGCGCCCGGGAGATCAGGACGGGCTGGAAGAAGCCGGTGTCGGCCGGCTGCGCCCAACCGATCCCGGCGAGGCCCGCCTCGATGGCGAAGGCGCTCAACTGCTCCTGGGTGAGCGCCCAGTAGGTGGAGCGGCGGACCGCGACCTGCCACTGACCGGCCTCGTCCGGCAGCAGCCGGAACAGTTCCAGGTCGTACCGCTCGCCGTCCTCGTGCCACTGCCAGAGCTGGAAGATGACCGAGCGCCGTCCGTCCCGCTCGGCAGTCTGCGGCGCGGTGGAGGCCGGCCGGGCGCGGCGCAGCTCGTCGTACGGGCGGGTGGTGACCAGCAGCAGCCCGCCGGGGCGCAGGACCCGGCGCATCTCGCCCAGCGCGGCGCGGACGACCTCGGCCGTGAGCAGGTGGGGCAGCGCGTTGTCGGCGCAGACCACGACGTCGAACCGCCCATCCGGGAAGGGCAGTTCACGCATGTCCGCGGCCGCCGTGGGCAGCCGGAGCCCGCGGGCTCCGGCCTCGGCGGTGGCCCTGGCGGCGGAGACCGGGCTGAGGTCGGTGCCGGTGACCCGGTGACCGAGCCCGGCCAGGCCGATCGCCTGGGTGCCGATGCCGCAGGCACAGTCCAGCACCTCGACGGGGCGGTCGCCGAGCCGCTCGCGGATCAGGGCGTCCAGCGCGGTGCCCTGGCGGGCGAGCGAGGCGTTCCAGTCGGCGTAGAGCAGGTGGTAGTCGTCGGCGAAATCGTCGTAGAAGCGACTGAGGGGGGATCGGGTCATGGCGTCGGGTTCTCCACGGGCGAGTTCATGGGTGGTCCTCCGATAGGCCGGCGCGCAGCCGGGCGAGGCTTCGAACAGCGCGGGCACGGCTCGATGGCGGCTATCCTCGCCCAGGCGTACCGGCGCGGAGTACCGGTTTTCGGAGCGCAGACGGGGGCCGACCGAGGCCGGGGCGGTCGTGGCCGCCCGTGCGGCGGACGGCACCATCGAGGCGATCGAGAGCACCCGGCACCGCTTCGCCGTGGGCGTACAGGGGCACCCGGAGATGGGTTTCGACTCGGCGGTGATGCACGTGCTGGTGGCCGTTGCGAGGTCCGCCGTGAACGCCCGTCCGGGCGGTGCCGCCGAGCGGCCCGCGCGCACGGGACGAAGCCTGCGAGCCCTCGCATCGACTCCGGTGTCTTGACACCGCCGTGCTGCAGCCTTCAGGATCGGCCCGTGAACCTGTCAGACAGCCAGACAGGTGGTGGGATCCCGCGGCGCGTCAGCGCTATGGAAGCGGTGTTCGGCCACCTGCGCAGCGCCATCGAGCGCGGTGAGTACGCCGTAGGGGACAAGCTTCCGT
>NZ_JBHVVI010000100.1:0-33152 GCF_042883685.1 Kitasatospora sp. NPDC058190 | reverse complement strand
GGCCCGCGCTTCTCCACCCGGGCCGAGTCCCGCTGGTTCACCGCCAACGGCTGGTCGGTGGTCGGCATGACCGGGCACCCCGAGGCGGTGCTGGCGCGTGAACTCGGGCTCTGCTACACCTCGGTGGCACTCGTGACCGACCACGACGCCGGTGTGGAGGTCGGCGAGGGCGTCACCCAGGCCGAGGTGCTGGAGGTCTTCGCGGCGAGCGTCGACCGGCTGCGCACGGTGCTGTTCAAGGCCATCGGGATGCTGCCCACCGACCGCGCGTGCGTCTGCTCGCACGCCCTGGACGGCCTCACGACCGGCCTGCCCGGCGTCCCCGGCGACTGACCGCTCCGGGCCGGTGATGCCACCGCCGCGCGGTGCTTACGGATTCCGAACGGCGGCCCCGCCGGTGCCGACGGCGGGCAGGTGCCGGTGGCAGGGTGGGCGCGTGCTCACCCGTACCTCCCTGACCTGCGCCCTCGTGGTCGCCGCCCTCGCGGTGGCCCTCGCACTGACCGTGACCGGCGGCGGGACGCTCGCCGACCGGCCGCCGCTCTACGACTGGTACGCACTCGACGCCGCGCTCTTCGTCCTCGCGCTGCTCCTGCTGCGGAAGGTGAGCCGCCGTCACGTGGTGCCGCTGGTGCTGACCGGGAGCGTCCTGGTCGCGGCGGCCGGCCTGCTGGCGCCGCCGCGTACCAGCGACGACGCCTACCGGTACGTGTGGGACGGGCGGGTCCAGGCGGCCGGACTCTCCCCGTACGCGTACACCCCGGACGACCCGACACTGCTCCGGCTGCGCGACGCGGGCCTGTTCCCGGTGGGGGACGGCTGTGCGGCCTGGGACGAGCGGCGGACGGCGGCCGGGGACTGCACCCGCATCAACCGGCCGGCCGTGCACACCGTCTACCCGCCGGTCGCGGAGGCCTGGTTCCTCGCCGCGCACCCCTTCGGCGGCGGGGTGCGCGGTGTGCAGGCCGCCGGTGCGCTGCTGGCGGTCGCCACCACCGGTGTGCTGCTGGCGGTCGGGCGGGGCAGCCGGCGGGCGGCGCTGTGGGGGTGGTGTCCGGGCGTGACGGTGTGGGCGGTCAACGACGCGCACGTGGACACCCTCGGCGCGCTCCTCATGGTGGCCGGGTTGGGCTGTGCGGCCCGCCGCCGGGCCGGTGCCGGGGGCGCCCTGCTCGGGGCGGCGGTCGCGACCAAGCTGCTGCCGGCGCTCGCCCTGCCCGGTGCGGTGTCCGGGCTGCTGGCCCGGCGGCCGACGAAGGGCGACCTGCTGGTGCTCGCGGCGGCCCTCGGGACGTTCGTGCTGGCCTACCTGCCGTACGTCGCCGTCTCCGGTGCCGGCGTCCTGGGCTACCTGCCCGGGTACCTGCGGGAGGAGGGGTACGAGCAGGGGCACCTCGACCGGTTCGGGCTGCTGCGGGTGGTGGTGCCGGACCGGTGGGCCGCGTGGGCGGCCGCCCTGGCGCTGGGCGCCGTGGTGCTGTGGGTGCTGCGGCGCGGTGATCCCCACCGTCCGTGGCGGGGTGCGCTCCTGGTGACGGGGACCGCCCTGCTGCTCGTCGCGCCGAGCTACCCCTGGTACGGCCTGCTGGTGGTGGCCCTGGTGGCGCTCGACGGGCGGTGGGAGTGGCTGGCGGTTCCGGCGGCCGGACAGGCGCTCTACCTGGTGGGCGGGCCGCAGGCGCAGCGCACCGCCTACGCGGTCGCCCTGGCCTGCGTCCTGGTGGTGCCGGCGCTGCGCAGGCTCGTGAGCGCCGCGCCGGTCCGCACGGCGCCCGGTGCGGCGCCGGAGATGACGAAACCCTGACGGAACACCGCCGTCACTGGCCGAGACCCGGGCCGACCTGGTCGAATCGGGGCCGTGGACAGAAAAGCGGAACACCCCAAGGGCACGCCCGTGGGCCGGCGGGTCGTGCTCGGGCTGCTCGGGCTGGGCGCCGTGGGCGTCGCGGCCGGCCCGTACCTGCAGCGGGCCGAGTCGTCGTTGGCGCAGCGGGACCCGAGCGGCCTGAGCGGGCTGCTGCCGGGCAACAACGGCTTCCGGTACTACTCGGTGGTGACCTCCGTCCCCGAGCGGACCGCGGCCGACTACACCCTCACCGTGGACGGACTGGTGGAGCGCCCCGCCAGCCACCGGCTTTCCGACCTGCAGGCGATGCCGCAGCGGCGGCTGGTCAAGGACGTCCAGTGCGTGACCGGGTGGCGGGTGCCGGACACCCCGTTCGAGGGGGTGCCGCTGGCCCACCTCCTCGACGCCGCCGGGGTCAAGCCGGGAGCCAAGGCGGTGCGCTTCAGCTGCTTCGACGGCGCGTACACCGAGAGCCTCACCCTGGAGCAGGCCCGGCGGGACGACGTGCTGGTCGCACTGCGC
This sequence comes from Kitasatospora sp. NPDC058190, assembly GCF_042883685.1. Lineage (NCBI taxonomy): Bacteria > Bacillati > Actinomycetota > Actinomycetes > Kitasatosporales > Streptomycetaceae > Kitasatospora > Kitasatospora sp. NPDC058190. Next base: position 30,784 of record NZ_JBHVVI010000100.1, on the reverse strand, counting down.
ATGCAGGACAACCCGATCGCGCACGACCATGGCGGGCCGGTGCGGCTGTACGTCGCGCCGATGTACTTCTACAAGTCCGCGAAGTGGCTTTCGGGCATCACCGTCACCGACGCGGTCCAGCCCGGGTACTGGGAGCAGAACGGATACGACGTCGACGCCTGGGTCGGCCGGTCGAACGGGCGGGACGATGCGCCGACGAGCTGAACTGGTCCTCCGCTTCACCCGCGCCGAGCGCTGGGTGCACCGGACGACCGCCGCGCTGACGGGCGTCTGCCTGGCCACGGCCGCGTGCCTCTACCTCGCGCCGCTCGCCGAACTGGTCGGCAACCGGCCGCTGGTCGTCACCGTGCACGTGTGGTGCGGCCTGGCGCTGCCGGTGCCGCTGCTGCTCGGACTCGCCTCCCGGGCGGTGCGGGCGGACGTCACCCGGCTGAGCCGGTTCACCCCGGCGGACTGGCAGTGGCTGCGGGCCGTGCGCGCCCGAGCGGCGCACCGGCCGGCCGGGAAGTTCAACGCCGGGCAGAAGCTCTACGCACAGTGGACCCTCGGCTCGATGCTGGTGATCGTCGGCACCGGGCTGCTGATGTGGCTCACCCACCTCGCTCCGCCGTCCTGGCGGACCGGCGCGACCTTCGTGCACGACTGGCTGGCGGCCGCCATCGCCGTCGTGGTCGCCGGGCACATCCGGATGGCCTGGCGGGACCGGGAGGCCCGGCTCGGGATGCGGACCGGCCTGGTGGAACGGCACTGGGCCGAGCGCGAGCACCCGCAGTGGCAGGCCACCGACGCCGAGCGGTAGGCGAGCGGCACCGTGCCGGCGCCCCTGGACCGCGCCGCCCGTCATCGGCTGCGTCCAGGGGCGCACCCCGTGTACGGCGCGAGTCACCCCTTGCGCAGCGCGAGGAAGTGGCGGCCGTGCGAGGTCCACCGCTCCGCCTCGACGAGGCCCGCGGTGCGGGCCCGTCGCAGGGTGGCGGCCGTGCCCAGACGGGCCCAGGGGAACGGCGGGCCCAGGCGGCCGTCCGGGCCTTCCACCCGGACGACGGCCCGTTCGTCCACCTCGTCCTGTTCCACCTCCACCAGCAACAGCCCGTTCGGCGCGATGAGTTCGGCGCCCCGGCGGAGCAGGGCGTCGGGGTCGCCGCCGATGCCGAGGTTGCCGTCGGCGAGCAGCGCGGCGCCCCAGCGGCCCTCGGCGGGCAGGCGGTCGAACACCGATCGGCAGAGCGCCGGACCGCCGAGGTGCCGGGTCCGCGCCACGGCGGCGCCGGTGATGTCGACACCGAGCGCCGGGACGCCGAGGGCCAGCAGAGCGGCGACCAGGCGGCCGGGCCCGCAGCCCAGGTCCACCACCGGCGCGTTCAGCCGCAGGCAGCGCCGCAGCAGGCTGTGGTCGCTCGCGGCGGCGGGCGCGCACCAGCGTTCGACATCGAGGGGGATGCGCGCCCCGTCCTCCTGGCGCAGCCACAGCGGGCCGCGCCCGGCGCGGACCGCCTCGGCGAACGGATCGTCCACCCATGCGGCAGCCGGGGCGGTCATCCGGCCGTCCCCGGTGCGGCGTCGATCGAGCGCAGGCACGCGGCGAACGCGGTCCGCGGTGCCTCGGCGGCGACCCGGCGCGCGTCGAGGATGGTGTCCACGTCGGTGGCCTGGTCGAGGTGGTGGACCGTCAGCCCGGCGGCGGCCAGGCGGTCGAGCAGGGCACGCCCGGTGTCGGGCGTGGACATCGGTACGCCCAGCAGGAGCCGCCGGGCGAGTCGCCCGGTGGGACGAGCCAGCCCGAGGGCCCAGAACCCGCCGTCGGCCGCGGGCCCGTACCAGGCGTCCACGCCTGGGCGGCGGGCGGCCGACAGCGGCTCGGCCAGCGCGGCCGCGTCCAGCTGCGGGGTGTCCATGCCGACCAGCAGGGCGGGTGCCCGCGGGGCCACCCGGGCGGCGTGCGCGAAGGCGGCGGCCAGGCGTTCGTCGAGCCCGCCCGCGCACTGCGCCACGACCTCCCATCCCGGTGGCAGCCACCCACCCGGTTCGCCGTCCAGCACCAGGAGCCGCCGCCCGGCGGGCATCCGGCTCAGGGTGGTGAGGGTGTCCGCGAGTGCGGCTCCCGCCAGTGTCGCCGCCTGCTCGGGGGTGCAGGGCGGGGTGAGGCGGGTCTTCACCCGCCCGGGCACCGGAGACTTCGCGATGACCAGCAGGGAGGGCGGCGGCGCGGCCAGGACGGCCCGCATGTCCCGTACGGCCTGCCGGGTGCCGCGCAGCGTCCCGGTCACCTTGGAGCGGCCGGTGCGGGGCAGGTAGTCGACGGCGGTCTCGGCGATCCGCATGCCGGCCGCCGAGGCGGCGAGCACCATCTCCAGCGGATAGCCGGAGCGGCGGTCTCCCAGTCCGAGCGCGAGCAGCCGCTCCCGGTGCGCGGCGCGCATCGGCCCCAGGTCGTGCAGCGGCGCGCCGGTACGGGCGCGCAGGCGGCGGGCCAGCAGGGCGTTGGCGAGCCGGGCGTGCGCCGGCCACGCGCCGGCCCCCGCGGGGTGGCGCCGGCCGAGCACGAGGTCCGCCGCGCCCGCCGCGACCGGCGCGGCGACCCGCGGCAGTTGGGCCGGGTCCAGCGAACCGTCGCAGTCCATGAAGCAGACCAACTCGGCGGTCGCGGCGAGGAGTCCGGCATGGCAGGCGGCACCGAAACCGCGCCGGCTCTCCCTGACGACGGTTGCGCCCAGGGAACGGGCCAGTTCCGCGGAGCCGTCCCGCGAACCGTTGTCCACGACGATCGCCCGCCAACCGGCGGGCACGCGTCCGAGCACCCAGGGGAGGGCCTCGGCCTCGTCGAGGCAGGGCAGGACGACATCAGCGACAAGGGGAGGGATCACGTCGGCCACGCTAACCGCGGTCGGGCCCGTCGAAGCCGAACCGCGCCCTTACGGAAGTGCGACGTCCGGGCACCGCTGGCCCGTTCGGGGGATCTTACGGAACCCGGACGTCAGACCTGGCGTGGCGCTCGGCGCCCGCCGGGGCTCGTATCCTCGGCGGGGTGAACGAGAGCCCCGCCACCCCAGGACCGCCGTGCCCCGGCCGCATTCTGGTGATCGACGACGACCCGACCGTGGCCGAGGTCGTCGCCGGCTACCTCACCCGGGCGGGCCACCGGGTCGACCGCGCCGCCGACGGCGACGGGGGCCTTGCCCTGGCCCGAGCCCATCGCCCGGACCTGCTGGTCCTGGACCTCATGCTCCCCGGCATCGACGGCCTGGAGATCCTGCGCAGGTTGCGCGCCTCCGAGGACGGTGCCGGGCTGCCGGTCGTCATGCTCACGGCCAAGGGTGACGAGGCCGACCGCATCCTCGGCCTGGAACTGGGCGCAGACGACTACGTCACCAAGCCCTTCAGCCCGCGGGAACTCGTCCTGCGGGTCCAGTCCGTGCTGCGCCGCTCCCGGGCCGCCGCTCCCGCGTCCCCCGTCGGCGGCCCGGTGGTCTCCGGAGACATCGCGCTCGACCCGCAGGCCCGCCGTGTCCACCGCGGTGGGCGCGAACTGACCCTCACCCTGCGGGAGTTCGACCTCCTGGCATTCCTCCTTCGGCACCCGCAGACGGTGTTCTCCCGGCAGGAGCTGATGGAACGCGTGTGGGGCTGGGACTTCGGGGACCTGTCCACCGTCACCGTCCACATCCGCCGACTGCGCGAGAAGATCGAGGACGACCCGGCCGCGCCGGTACTGATCACCACCGTCTGGGGCGTCGGCTACCGCTACGACCCGGCGGCCGGGCAGGCGGGCGGCTCGGCGTGAAGGACCTGCTGCTGATCGCCCTGTTCGCCGCGCTCGGCGCCGGCGGTGCCGGTCTGCTCGGCTGGGCGGCCGTCCGGCTGCTGCGCCGGCGCTCGCTCGCACTGGCGCTGTTCTGCGTCGCCGCCGTCACCGTGCTGGCGGTCACCTCCGGGACCTTCGCCGTCGCCCAGGCGATGTTCCTGTCCCGGCACGACCTCGGGGTGGTGATCACGGTGCTGGCGATGGCCTCGGTGGTGTCGCTGGCGACCGCCGCGCTGCTCGGCCGCCAGGTCGTGGCCGGGGGCAGGGCACTGACCGCGGCCGCCCGGACCGTGGGCAGCGACACCGGGTTCACCGCGCCGGAGCCGCCGCTCGGTCTGGAACTGGCCCAGCTCAGCGAGGAGCTCGCCGCCACCAGCGCCCGACTGGCCGAGGCGAGGGCCCGCGCGCAGGCCCTGGACACCTCTCGCCGGGAGCTGATCGCCTGGATCTCGCACGACCTGCGCACCCCGCTGGCAGGGCTGCGCGCCATGGCCGAGGCGCTGGAGGACGGCGTCGCGGAGCACCCGCAGCGGTACCTGCAGCGGATGCGGACCGAGGTCGAGCGGCTGACCGGGATGGTGGACGACCTCTTCGAGCTCTCGCGCATCCAGGCGGGGGCGTTGGCCCTGTCGCTGTCCCGGGTGTCCGTCTACGACCTCGTCGACGACGCGCTCGCCGGGGCCCATCCCCTGGCCCGGAAGCGCGGTGTCCGCCTGGAGGGCCGGCAGGTCGCCGCCGAGCCCGTCGAGGTGGACAGTGGCGAGATCACCCGGGTGCTCGGAAACCTCCTGGTCAACGCGATCCGCTCGACCCCCGAGGACGGCGTGGTCGCGGTCTCCGCTCGCCGGGAGGCCGACGAGGTGGTGCTGTCGGTCACCGACGGCTGCGGCGGCATCCCGGAGCAGGACCTGCCCCGGGTGTTCGAAACGGGGTGGCGCGGCAGTGCCGCCCGCACGCCCCGGCCGGCCGACCAGGGGAATCCGCGGCAGCGGAGCGAGGGCGGGGGCAGCGGTGCCGGGCTCGGGCTCGCCATCGTCCGCGGCATCGTCGAGGCGCACGCCGGGCGCGCCCGGGTCCGCAACGTCGCCGGGGGCTGCTGCTTCGAGATCGTCCTCCCCGCCGCGCGAACCTGAGGTCACGCGCGCAGGGGCGCCGCCGCGAACTCCGCCATTCCCTCGGCGAAGGGGACCCGGGCGCGCCAGTCGAGCTCCTCGCGGAGACGGGAGGAGTCCGCGGTGATGTGCCGGACGTCGCCGAGCCGGTACTCGCCGGTCACCACCGGGGCCGGACCGCCGTGAGCGGCGGCCAGCGCCCGGGCCATCTCCCCGATCGTGTGCACCTGGCCGCTGCCCACGTTGTAGGCCCGGGCGCCGCCCGGCGGCCGATCGCCGACCACCGTGAGCGCGGCCAGGTTGGCGGCGGCGACGTCCTCGACATGGACGAAGTCCCGGCGCTGGCCGCCGTCCTCGAACACCCGGGGTGCCTCGCCCCGGGCCAAGGCGGAGCGGAACAGCGAGGCCACCCCGGCGTACGGTGTGTCGCGCGGCATCCCCGGCCCGTAGACGTTGTGGTAGCGCAGCGTCAGAACGCGGCCTCCGCAGGCCCGGGCCCAGGCGCCGGCCAGGTGCTCCTGGGCCAGCTTGGTGGCCGCGTACACGTTGCGCGGATCGGTCGGCGCGTCCTCCGTCACCAGCCCGGGGCGCAGTTGTGCGCCGCACCGCGGGCACGGCGGCTCGAACCGGCCGTCGTCCAACTCGTCCGGGCGGCGCGGACCGGGCGAGACGTCTCCGTGTACGGGGCACCGGTACCGGCCCTCGCCGTAGACCACCATCGACCCGGCGAGCACGAGGTTCCGTACCCCGGAGCGCGCCATCGCGGCGAGCAGGACGGCGGTGCCCAGGTCGTTGCAGCCCGCGTAGGCGGGCGCGTCGTCGAGATCCAGCCCCAGGCCCACCATCGCGGCCTGGTGGCAGACCGCGTCCACCCCGGCCAGCGCCCGCCCGACCGCCGCCGCGTCCCGCACGTCCCCGTGCCGGAACTCCACCCCGGCCGGCAGCGCCGGCGCCGTCCCCGAAGGGTGCACGGCGGTCAGCAGCGCGTCCAGGACACGCACCTCGTGACCGGCCGCCGCCAGCGCCCGCACGACCGTCGAACCGATGAACCCGGCACCGCCGGTGACCAGAATCCTCATGTTCGCCGACGCTACCGGCCGCGGACCGCGCAGCCACCGAAGGCGGCCGTCGCGTCATCCATCGGTAAGGAGCCGCAGCCTGCCACCGGCTCAGCCCTCCCGCCCGATCGAGCCGCATCCTTCACTATTGGTCCAGACCTATTGACCAGCCTCGCCGCAGCTCCCTACGATCCGGTCCGGCACAGCCCCCCATGTCCCCACTCACCCGGAGCCGGGCGTCACGCCTCCACGCGTCAGTCATGTCCATGGCGCTCGGCGGGAAGGGAGCACAGCATGTTCCGTCGGAGGTCGCGCACTTCACGTCAGCCGGGTCAGGTCCGCCCCTGTCCGGATCCCGGCCGCCTCGAAGGCCGCCGGGCCGGGAGCGAGCGCCCGTACCGGGCGGCCGTGGAACGCGCATCGCAGCTGAACCGGACCGGCCGCGCCGAGCACGGACCAACCGTCCTGCGGCGCGCTCTCGCCGGGGTGAGCGCCGTCGCCGTCATCGGTGCCGGCATCGCGGTGGCCGGCTCCGTCACGGCCGGGGCCGCCACCACCAACCTGGTGGCCAACCCCGGCTTCGAGGACGGACTCTCCGGCTGGACCTGCTCCAGCGGCTCCGGTACGGCCGTCAGCAGTCCGGTCCACTCCGGCGCCTCCGCGCTCCAGGCCACGCCGACCGGCCAGGACGACGCCCAGTGCACCCAGACCGTCGGCGTGCAGCCCAACTCCCAGTACACGCTGAGCGCCTACGTCCAGGGCAGCTACGTCTACCTGGGCGCCACCGGCACCGGCATCACCGGCGCCCCGTCCACCTGGACGCCGAACAGCCCGTCGTACGGCGAGCTCAGCGCCGGCTTCACCACCGGGCCGAACACCACCTCGGTGACCGTCTACCTGCACGGCTGGTACGGGCAGCCCGCGTACTACGCGGACGACGTGTCCCTCACCGGCCCCGGCGGCAGCAGCCCCACGCCGACCGCCACGGCGACGCCCACCACCGCCCCGCCCACCAGCGCCCCGCCGACGACCGCGACCGCGACGCCGACCACCACCCCGCCGGGCGACACCTGCCCCACGAAGCCCAGGCCGTCCGGCAAGGTCCTGCAGGGATACTGGGAGAACTGGGACGGCGCCGCGAACGGCGTCCACCCGGGCATGGGCTGGGTCCCCATCACCGACAGCCGGATCGCCGCGCACGGCTACAACGTCGTCAACGCCGCCTTCCCGGTGATCCTTTCGGACGGCACCGTCCAGTGGCAGGACGGCATGGACACCAACGTCAAGGTCCCGACCCCCGCCGAGATGTGCCAGGCCAAGGCGGCCGGTTCGACGATCCTGATGTCGATCGGCGGTGCCACCGCGGGCATCGACCTGAGCTCCAGTGCCGTCGCCGACCGGTTCGTGGCGACCGTCGTCCCGATCCTCAAGAAGTACAACTTCGACGGAATCGACATCGACATCGAGACCGGCCTGTCCGGAAGCGGCGACATCAACACGCTCTCCGCCTCCCAGGCCAACCTGGAGCGCGTCATCGACGGCGTGCTGGCCCAGATGCCCGCGGGCTTCGGCCTGACGATGGCCCCCGAAACCGCGTACGTCACCGGCGGGAGCGTCACCTACGGGTCGATCTGGGGCGCCTACCTGCCGATCATCAAGAAGTACGCCGACAACGGGCAACTGTGGTGGCTGAACATGCAGTACTACAACGGCAGCATGTACGGCTGCTCCGGCGACTCCTACCAGGCCGGTACCGTGCAGGGCTTCACCGCGCAGACCACCTGCCTGAACAACGGCCTGACCATCCAGGGCACCACCGTCAAAGTGCCCTACGACAAGCAGGTGCCCGGTCTGCCGGCCCAGCCCGGCGCGGGTGGCGGCTCCATGGATCCGAGCCTGGTCGGCCAGTCGTGGAACGCCTTCGGCGGCTCGCTGAAGGGGCTCATGACGTGGTCGGTCAACTGGGACGGCTCGAAGGGCTGGACCTTCGGCGACAACGTCAAGGCCCTCCAGGGCCGTTGACGTCCCACCGGTCAGGGCGGTCGCGGAGGCGTCAGGAGGTCGTGGCGGCTCGGTCGGACTCGCTGCGCAGAACGCAGAACTCGTTGCCCTCGGGGTCGGCGAGGACCGCCCAGCCGGAGCCGTCGGGATTCCGGAGATCGGCGACAAGGGTGGCGCCCAGATCCAGCAGTCGTTCCACCTCCCGCTCACGCGAGGTCTCCGGGCGCAGACACAGATGGATCCGGTTCTTGACCGTCTTGGCCTCGGGCACCTGGTTGAAGTACAGGACCGGGCCGTCCGCCAGCAGCACCTGAACCTCCGGATCACCCGGTTTGTCCTCCGGGTGCAGCGGACGGCCGGTCACCCTGCTCCAGAACCGGGCCAGCTCGTAGGCATCCGCACAGTCGATCGCCACGTTCTGCAGTACCGAGACCATGTGCCCGAGCCTTCCCGATTTCCCCGCCGAACGCCAGCGAGTTGCGACGGCAGGCCGACCCGTTCGACGCGAGCTCGTGGCGGGACCGCCGCTGAGGTGGCGGCGGCTGGTCAGCCTGCCGTCGGGCTCGGCGGGACCTGCGCCCGCGTGAACCCGTGGCTGCGCTCCACTTTCGCCACGTGCAGCGTGTAACTCCGGTACCACTCGGCTCGCCCGCGCTTCTGCGCCGTGCGGTGCTCGGCGTCGCACCGCCACTGCGTGAGGGCGTCGGCGTCGCACCGCCACTGCGTGAGGGCGTCGGCGTCGCGGAAGTACGCGACGGTGATGGCCAGCCCGCCGGGAGACTGCGCGTAGTCCATCCCCAGGTACCCGGGGACGTCCTTCACCAGCTCCTCCAAGCGTGCGTTGGTCTCGCCGTAGCCGCTCTGCTCCTGGGTGCGCACCGTGGTGAAGACGGCCATGTAGTAGGGGGGGTCGTAGGCCTCGACGGGCGCGACAGGCGCTTCGGAGTGATCGCTCATGGCGCCACCGTAAGGCGGGATGCGCCCGGTGAACCAGCCTCTCCCCTCAACGGGACGCGGTCGGGACCGGGCCCGGGGCGTGAGGTGTGTGCCCCCACCGGAGATCCGGCCGGTCGGGCTCGGTGGGCCCGGGGCGGAGGGCGGCTGCCGCGACGCGGAGGACGGCCCCCGTGCCACCGGTCCTTCGGTGGCCGACGACGCACACGCCGTAGTGGCCCGAACGAGTCGACGGCCCCGGACCGGACCCCTGGCCGCAGGCCCGTCCGCCCGGCCTCTTAACATCGGTTCGCATTCTTCGACGGACGCCGATGCCCGATCGGCCGTGCGCCCGCCGTCCAACGCCCAACACGGCACAACGACTCCACCGTACGGCGACGGAGTCGTGCATCGAGGAGGAACGTCCATGCAAGCCCGGAAGATCGGCGCGGCCGCCGCAACTGCGGTGGCGCTTCTGGCAGCCCGCGACCTCGTCCAGAAGCGGCACGCACTGCTCCGGAACTTCCCGGTGCTCGGGCACGCCCGGTACCTGCTGGAGACGATCGGGCCGGAGCTGCGCCAGTACATCGTGACCTCCAACGAGGAGGAGCGCCCCTTCAGCCGCGACCAGCGCACGTGGATCTACGCGTCGGCGAAGGAGGAGAACAACTACTTCGGCTTCGGCACCGAAGTCGACGTCGAGCACGTCCAGGGGCACGCCTACCTGAAGCAGCGCACCTTCGCCGGCGCACTGCCCGACGCGCACGACCCGCAGGCCCCGCTGCCCTCGGCCAAGGTGCTCGGCGGGCCGCGGGGGCGCGCCAAGGCGTTCCGGCCGGCGAGCGTGGTGAACATCTCCGCGATGAGCTTCGGATCGCTCTCCGGCGCGGCCATCACGGCGCTCAACAAGGGGGCGGCGCTGGCGGGCACGATGCACAACACGGGCGAGGGCGGCCTCTCGCCCTACCACCGCAACGGCGGTGACCTCGTCCTCCAGCTCGGCACGGCGTACTTCGGCTGCCGCAACGAGGACGGCACCTTCAACCTCGACAAGCTCAAGGACGTCGTCGCCGGTGCCCCGGTCAAGGCGATAGAGATCAAGCTCTCCCAGGGCGCCAAGCCCGGGTTGGGCGGGATGCTGCCGGGTCCGAAGGTGACCCCGGAGATCGCCGGGATCCGCGGCATCCCGGTCGGCGAGGACTGCGCCTCCCCGTCGCGGCACACCGCGTTCAGCGACGTCGACTCGATGCTCGACTTCGTCGAGTTGCTCGCCACCGAGACCGGTGTGCCGGTCGGGATCAAGAGCGCGGTGGGGGAGATGGGCTTCTGGCAGGAGCTGGCCGCCCTGATGGCGCGTGGTGACCGCGGGGTCGACTTCGTGACCATCGACGGCGGCGAGGGCGGCACCGGGGCGGCGCCGCGGATGTTCGCCGACTCGGTGTCGCTGCCGTTCCGGATGGGCTTCTCCCGGGTCTACGGCACCTTCGCCGAGCTGGGGCTGACCGACGACCTGACCTTCATCGGCTCCGGCAAGCTCGGCCTGCCCGAGAACGCCGCGGTCGCCTTCGCCCTGGGCGCCGACATGATCAACGTGGCCCGTGAGGCGATGCTGTCGATCGGCTGCATCCAGGCGCAGAAGTGCCACACCGACAAGTGCCCCACGGGCATCGCGACCCAGAACGCGTGGCTGGCCCGCGGCCTTGACCCGGCTTCGAAGGCCACCCGGGCCGCCGTCTACCTGCGCACCCTGCGCAAGGAGCTGATGAAGGTCTCCGCGGCCGTCGGCGTCGCCCACCCGGGGCTCATCACGGCCAACGACATCGAGATCTTGAACGGCGACTACGAGGCCCGCACCCTGGCCGGCGTCTACGGCTACAAGGACGGCTGGGGCGAGCTCGGCCCCCACCTCGCCGAGGAGATCACGGCGCTCCTCACCACCAAGCCGGCTGTCTGACCCGGCAGAGCATCCAGACCCCTCGCGTGCGGCGGCCATCACCCCGCACGCGAGGAGCCGGGGACGCCGGCGGCTCGCCGGGCTCTTTGCGGTGAGTGGTCGTCGTGCTGGAACGCGCAAGTCGGAGCGGCGAGTGTCCCTTCGGTGACCTTCGGTGACCCCCTCCGCTGGGGCGGTGCGTCGCCCGGGCGGAGGAGGGTCCGCTCAGCCGTCGTTCTTGATGATCTTCATGGTCAGGTGCGAGTCGACCCGGGCGACGGCCGGCAGCCCCATGAGCCGGGTCGTGAGGAAGCCCTCGTAGGCGGCGTGGTCGGCGACCGCGACGCGGATGAAGTAGTCGGGGCGGCCGAAGAGCCGACGGAACTCGACCACCTCCTCGTAGGAGGCCACCGTCGACTCGAACTCCTCCACCGTCTGCAGGTCGTTGACGCCGATCTCGACCGCGACCACCACCTCGAACCCCCGACCGGCCGCTGCCGGGTCGATCCGGGCCCGGTATCCGGCGATGACCCCGGCCTCCTCCAGCCGCTTGACCCGGCGCAGGCAGGGCGGCGGGGTGAGGCCGACCCGCTTGGCCAGTTCGACGTTGGTCAGCCGACCGTCCTGACGTAGGTGGAACAAAATTTCACGATCGATGCCGTCCAGCATTTCTTTATTGCTCACAGCGCGACTCCAGGGTAATCATTGGAAACCATATTACCGGGAATCCGGCCTAGAATTTCCCCATGAATTCCGCCCCCGGTGGGACGCTCGCCCGTCCCGTTCCGCCACCCACGCCCGCCGCCGAAACGAACGCCGCCGCGCCGACCGCCCGGAACGACCTGACGGCCGCGTTCCGGGACTCCAGCTCCGTCGGCCTGGGCCTGTTCCCGCTCGGCATCGCGTTCGGCGTGCTCGTCGTCCACGCGGGCCTGAGCTGGTGGTGGGCCACCGCCTTCACCGCGCTGGTCTACGCCGGGTCGCTGGAGTTCCTGCTGATCGGGCTCGTCGTCGCGGTCGCCCCGCTCACGCAGATCGCCCTGACGGCGTTCCTGGTGAACTTCCGGCACGTCTTCTACGCCCTGTCCTTCCCGCTGCAACGGGTCGGCGGCCGGTTCGGCCGGGCGTACAGCACCTTCGCCATGACGGACGAGGCCTACGCCCTGACCACCGGGCGGCAGGCGCGCTCCTGGAGCGGGCGGCGCATCATCTGGCTCCAGGTGCTCTGCCAGCTCTACTGGGTCGCCGGCGCCACCGCCGGCGCGCTGTTCGGGGCACTGGTGCCCGCCCGGCTGGTCGGCCTGGACTTCGCGCTCACCGCGCTGTTCGTCGTGCTCGCCGTCGACGCCTACCGGGCCCGGCGCGACGTCCCCACCCCCGCGCTGGCTCTGGTCTGCGCACTCGCCGCACGCTTCCTGTTCCCCGGCCAGATGCTGCTCGCCGCCACCGCGCTGTTCACCGCCGGGCTGCTGGCCCGACGCGCCCTCACCCGGCACCGCACCCCCACCCCGAAGGAGCCGGCCCGTGCCTGACACGCCCTACCTGCTCGCCGCCATCGGCGTGTCGGCCGCCGTGACCTGGGGCCTGCGCGCGCTGCCCTTCGCCGTCCTCGCCCCGCTGCGGGCCAGCGCCGTACTGCACCACCTGAGCGAGCGGATGCCGGTCGGCGTGATGGTGATCCTCACCGTCTACGCCCTGCGCGACCTCCCCCTCGCCAGCCCGCTGCGGGCCGCCCCCACCGCCCTCGCCCTCGCCGCCACCCTCGGCCTGCACCTGTGGCGGCGCAACGCCGTCCTGAGCATCCTGGGCGGCACCGCCGTCCACGTCGCCCTCGCCAGCACGCTCTTCGCCCACCCCTGAGCACCGCCGCACCCCGGCGGGCGTCTCCGCAGAATGCAGCCAGACCCGACACCTGGAGTGACGTGTATCACGTCAAGCGGCGCAGAATGCGACACCAGCAACAACGAACGCGGCGAACCACTCATCGGGACTCCGCTGTTCAATAGCAACACGAAGTCATCAGCAGTGCGCCAGGATCCTGGCCGCGATGCCCGCCGTGCCCGCCGTGCCCACCGCGCCCGCGCCAGCACCTCCTGCTGGCCTTACCGGATGCCGGCGAGCACGGCATCATGTCCGATGTCGAGTCGTCAAAGGACTTTGTACGTCAGCTCGTACAGAGAGAGGGACAGGGCGCCGATGGCCTGCATTCGCTCCCCAAGGCCTACCTCGGAGGGGATGATCTTTGCTCCCCCGATGAAGCTGACCTGGCTAGTCGCCTCATTCAGTTCGTGCAAAACAATGTCGATCGGCGCCTGGTCGACAAACGGAACGAACCGCTCGTCGAACTCGAACACGTCCCCCTGTCGCATCTGCATCTTGTCGAAGGTGCCGCCGTCACCTCTGCCGACGAGGACGTCCACACCGTTCGGGTCCAAGATTCTCTTCGCCTCCAGAGACAAAAGCTTGGCGAAAGCCGCATCTGTCATTTTGTCCTCCCATGCTCCGTGTCGTACAGCGTGACAAATTCGTAACACGCGCATCCAGGCAGCGCATTCCGTGGAGTTCCATCACTGCGCGGGAGCGTCCGACTGGCCGGTCAGGGCGGGTTGGCGTGGTTCCGGGTTCACTCGTTCGGCCGATGTCTGGTGAGCGTAGTGCGCCTTCGCCGTCCTCAGTTTGAGCACGCCAAATACGCCGACCGTCAGGCCGGGCGTAGCGGGCCGGGTGGGCCGAGCCGAGTGGAGTGTCCGGGCCGGGCGGTGTGAAGCAGGCGCAGCGGCACATGGGGCCCGGGTTGGTGAAGTAGCGACAGCGGTTGATCCGGGCAGCGTTGAAACGCGCACCAAGCCAGTCTTCTACTCGCGACAGGGGTCCAACCTTCTTGGCAACTTGAGTAATCGGCTGACCAAGGGCCTTACCGATTGCAGCAGTTACCTTGGGAGCGTTGGAGTACTTAAGAGCAATCGATCCCTTATTGGCAGCTCGCCGAGTTCACCAAGGCCTGCGGCGGGACCGCGCGGCCTTGGCCGTGAGCGGCCGAGCCCGCAGGTAGCGTCTCACTGGCTGTGAGGTGGGCTCCCCGGGCGGCGCGGGCCGCTGTCGGCGGGTACTGGCTCGACGGCCCGGCCGCCTCGGCGGCCTGCCCAGCCTGCGCGGACCCGTGCCCCAGGTCGCCCTGACGGTGCTGGGCGACCTGGGGTGACGCCGCGGCGCGGTGTCACGAGACGATGACCGCCATGTCCTGGTACGTCGCGTACCCGGCGTCGAAGGTGGCCTCGCTGATCCAGGACTCCCCGCGGTTCGGGTCGTCGATCAGGAGCTGGCCGTCACCGACCGCGGAGACGACCACGGTGTGCTCGGACGGCCCGGCGTAGAGCACCTGGCGGCCGTCGTAGGCGGTGTACGAGCCGGCCGCGACATCGCGCCAGCCGTAGTCGGCCCAGACGATCGCCGGATGGCCCGCGGCCACCTGCGCACGCAGCTGGGACGGGCTGATGCCCTGCCCCGCCTGCATGACCGAGAGGCCGTAGGACCGCGCGGCCTGGGCGACCGGCGGATAGTACACGCCGAAGCCGGTGCCGGCCGCCTCCGAGCCATTGGGGTCGCCCACGAAGGCACGGTACGGATCGCCGGACAGCGGACCGGAGACGCCCACCTGGTTGTGCACTTGGTCGACGCCGATCTGCGCGAGCACGGCCTGGTCCCCGACCTGGACGCCCCGGGCGGCCAGCACCATGCGCAGCGACGCCGCCTCGCAGTCGTTGCCCAGCTGCTGGGAAAGGAGCGAGACCCCGGTGGCGGCGGCGCCCGCGGGCGTGGGGCAGACCAGCGTGACCGCACCGGCCAGCGCGACGGCCAGTGCCGTCAACCGCCCGCCGCGCGGTAACCGCCTGAACCTGCGACGCGTGGGTTGCGGGTTCCCCGGGTACTCGCGGATGTACTGGCTCCTCGTCATGGCACTTCCCCTTCGCTGCCTTCCCCCGTTCCATGGCACCTCGTCCTCGCCCGTCTCGCAGCTGGGGAGGGCGGACACGCCGGTGGGGGCCCGCGGTGCGCGACCCCCACCGGGTTGTTCCTGGCCGGACGCCGAAGGACGGCCCGTGCCCGATCCGTCACGCAGCCGGTGTGCCTGGGCGCCAAGCCCCAGCCCGGTCCGGGCTCACCATTCCTCAATGGTCGCCGTGCTCCGGCGTGCAGGCGCCCCGGGGTGGGTCCTGTTGAACGCATCCGCAGCTGGGTGTCGTGCGGGGAGTCGATTCGCGGGTGGGATCGTCGACGCAGGGTGACGAGCACGCCACAGGTTGCCGACTCTGGACTTACATAGGACGTCCAACTATATGGTCGTTGGCAGGTCCACGGTGTCAGGGAAGCCGGTGTGAGTCCGGCACGGTCCCGCCAGTGTGACCGGGGAGTTCGTCCTCGCAGGAGATGGCCACTGGCAGCCAGCCGGGAAGGCCGGGGGACGGGCGTGGATCCGGGAGTCAGGATACCGGCCGCGGGTGGTTCGTGTTTTCCACGAGGATGGAGACGACACGCATGACTCCGGGCTGCTCCTGCTGTGTTGCCCTTGGTTGTCCGGTGCCGACGACTGCCGGGGCACGCCCGCTCTGACGGTTCGTCCAGCCGCCGTTGCCGTTGTGACGGGGCCGCACCACCGTGCGCCCGGCCACCTGCGGCGGCCTCCATTCCTCCTCTCCACAACCGCGCCTTCGAGACCACCCTGGCCGAGGGTGTGCGCTTCGAGCGCCGGCTGTTCCACGCCACGTTCGCCACTGCGGACCAGAAGGAGGGCATGGCGGCCTTCGCCGAGAAACGGCAGCCGAAGTTCCAGGGTCGGTGACGCTGGTGGTCCGCCGGTCGACCCCTTCACCGGCGGACCACCCCTGGCGGAACACGGATGTCTCATGTTCCGGACACGTTCGTGAATCCCCGTGTGTGGACGGACCGATTCCCTCTAAGCTGGCCGGGCAGCTGGTTCGCCCTGTCCGCCAGGCAGGGTGTCGTAAGAGGGAACCCGGTGACGCCTTTCAACTGGCCAGTCCGGGACTGCCCCGCAGCGGTGAGTGGGAACGACCGCCGTCATACGCACTGGGCCCGGGTCGGGTCTGGGAAGCGACGGCCAGTAGGTGTCCGCCCTTGACAGGGTGGGTGTGCCCGCGAGTCCGAAGACCTGCCCGCTGCCCGCCCGCGGACGATCCGCGTGCGGCCATCCGGTGACCTCGAGGGCGGGTCGGCGACCACACCAGGCGGTTCAGGCACGCACGTTCACGGCGGCCACCGCCCGGTTCGTCATCCCTTCGCGTTCTCGTCCCGTCCCCGGGTACTTGAGGAGCAAGACTCGCGAAGGAGAGTCCCTTGACCACGAAGTCCGCAGCCGCGGCAACCCTCGCCACCGTGCACGGCTACCCCCGCCAGGGCCGGGGCCGGGAGCTCAAGAAGGCCATCGAGGGCTACTGGAAGGGCGCGGTCACCGCCGAGGTGCTGCTGGCCACGGCCGCCGACCTGCGCCGGGGGAACTGGCAGCAGCTCGCCGACTCCGGCATCGAGGAGGTCCCGACCGGGGACTTCTCGCTCTACGACCACGTGCTGGACACCACCGTCGCCGTCGGCGCGATCCCCGCCCGGCACCGGGCCGCCGTCGAGGCCGACCCGCTGGACGGGTACTTCGCGATGGCGCGCGGTACCCAGGAGGTCGCGCCGTTGGAGATGACGAAGTGGTTCGACACCAACTACCACTACCTCGTGCCGGAGTTGGGCCCGGACACCGTCTTCGCCGCGTACTCGGCCAAGGCGGTCGGTGAGCTCACCGAGGCCGTCGAGCTCGGCCATAACGCCCGTCCGGTCCTGGTTGGCCCGGTGACCTACCTGCTGCTGGCCAAGCCGGCGCCCGGAGTCGCCGCCGACTTCCAGCCGATCACCCTGCTGGACCGGCTGCTGCCGGTGTATGCCGAGCTGCTCGCGGCGCTGAAGGCCGCCGGCGCGGAGTGGGTGCAGTTGGACGAGCCGGCACTGGTGCAGGACCGCACCCCGGCCGAGCTCAACGCCGCGGCCCGCGCCTACCGTGACCTCGGCACTCTCACCGACCGTCCGAAGCTGCTGGTCGCGAGCTACTTCGACCGCCTCGGCGACGCCCTGCCGGTCCTCGCCAAGGCTCCGGTCGAGGGCCTCGCCCTGGACTTCACCGGACCGGCCGCCGCCAACCTGGACGACCTCGCCGCCGTGGGCGGGCTGCCCGGCAAGCGCCTGGTGGCCGGGGTGATCGACGGACGCAACATCTGGATCAACGACCTGGAGAAGTCGCTGGCCACCCTGGCCACCCTGCTCGGCCTCGCCGACCGGGTCGACGTCGCCCCGTCCTGCTCCCTCCTGCACGTGCCCATCGACGCCACACTCGAACGCGACATCGACCCGCAGATCGCCCGCTGGCTCGCCTTCGCCAAGCAGAAGGCCACCGAGGCGGCCCTGCTGGCCCGTGGTCTGCGCGAGGGCACCGCCGCGATCGCCGCCGACCTCGCCGCCAACCGCGCCGACCTCGCCTCCCGGGCCAACTCGCCGATCACCCGCGACCCGGCCGTCCGTGTCCGGACCGCCGCCGTTACCGAGGCCGACACTCGCCGTGCTCAGGCCCACCCGCAGCGGGCCGAGGCCCAGCGGGCCCGGCTGGGCCTGCCGCTGCTGCCGATCACCACGATCGGCTCCTTCCCGCAGACCACCGAACTGCGTATCGCCCGCGCCGACTTGAGCGCCGGACGGATCGACGCCGCCGGCTACCGCGAGCGGATGGAGGAGGAGGTTCGCGAGGTCATCGCCTACCAGGAGAAGGCCGGCCTGGACGTCCTCGTCCACGGCGAGCCCGAACGCAACGACATGGTGCAGTACTTCGCCGAGCAGCTCACCGGCTATCTGGCGACCCGGCACGGCTGGGTGCAGTCCTACGGCACCCGCTACGTCCGCCCGCCGGTCCTCGCCGGGGACATCTCCCGCCCGCACCCGATGACCGTCGACTGGTTCCGCTACGCCCAGGGCCTGACGGACCGCCCGGTCAAGGGCATGCTCACCGGCCCGGTCACCATGCTCGCCTGGTCCTTCGTCCGCGACGACCAGCCGCTCGGCGACACCGCCCGGCAGGTGGCGCTGGCCCTGCGCGACGAGGTCACCGACCTGGAGGCAGCCGGCGCGGCCGTCGTCCAGGTCGACGAGCCCGCCCTGCGCGAAACCCTGCCCCTGAGGGCCGCTGACCGCCCGGCCTACCTGGACTGGGCGACTGAGGCCTTCCGTCTCGCCACTTCGGCCGTCCGCGCGGACACCCAGATCCACACCCACATGTGCTACGCGGAGTTCGGCGCGATCATGACGGCGATCGACGAGCTCGACGCCGACGTCATCTCCCTGGAGGCGACGCGCTCGCACATGGAGGTGGCCGGCGAGCTCGCCGAGGCCGGGTACCCGCGTGAGGTCGGCCCGGGCGTGTGGGACATCCACTCCCCGCGCGTGCCGAGCACCGACGAGGCCGTCGCCCTGCTGCGGGCCGGACTCGCGGCGATCCCGGCCGAGCGCTTGTGGGTCAACCCCGACTGCGGCCTGAAGACCCGTGGCTGGGCGGAGACCCGCGCCTCCCTCGACAGCCTGGTCGCCGCCGCCCGCCACCTGCGCGAGGAACTCGCCGGCTGACGCAGGCACAGGGGCTGTGGGGCGGGCACCGGGACAACGTGGTGCCCGCCCTCGACGGCCGGCTTCTCCGATGGAGACATGCTCGGAGAGGAAAGCCACCCGAGCGACGAGGGCGCTGCCCGCCGAGCAGCGCGAGCACGACGTCCTGGACGAGGACGTGGCCCGGTTGTCCCCGCTCAAGCATGTCAACCTGAACGTGCTGGGCCGCTACAGCTTCCGCGGCTCCACCCCGGCCGGCGGCCTGCTTCGGCCCCTGCGCGACCCGGCCGAGGCCGACGAGGAGGATGGCGAGGACGCCGAGGGCTGACCAGAACACCGGTGCGCTGGTCAGCACCACCGCCAGGCGTCGCCCCGTGACCTCCCAGGGCTCCTTGCCCGGGCCGTGCACCCACACCTTGTCCTGCAGCGCGTAGCAGCAGGAGGTGTCTCCCCCAGCCTTCGGCCGGGAGGTGCCCCCATCCTCGAACGTGGCCAGGCCAGCGTCCTTGAGGCGGGTGGTGGCGGCGGTGACCTGCTCGGTGGTCTCGACCTCGACGCCGAGGTGGTCCAGGCGGGTGTCCTCGCCGGTCTCGCCCTCGATGAGGACGAGCTTGAGCGGCGGCTCGGTGATGGCGAAGTTCGCGTAGCCGGGGCGGCGCTTGGCCGGTTCGGTGCCGAAGAGCTTGGAGGGAAGGCGACGGAGCCCTCGAGGTCGGCGACGCGCAGGGCGAGCTGAACACGGGACCTGGCGGTCTCCCCGATCCGAGGTCTTGTTTCGACATCTGTCGATACAGCGAGCTTGTCTCTCTGGATAGATGACTGTCAACATAGACACATGTCGAATCTGGAACTGCCGGTGCTCGGCCAGGACGACGCGGCGGCGTGCTGCTCGCCGATGGTCCGCGAGCCCTTGGGCGAGGAAGCCGCCGTCGATCTGGCGAAGATGTTCAAGGCCCTGTCGGACCCGGTGCGGCTGCGGCTGCTGTCCCTGATCGCCTCGCACGAGGGCGGCGAGGCCTGCGTCTGCGACCTGACCGGCCCCTTCGACGTCTCCCAGCCGACCATCTCCCACCACCTGAAGGTGCTGCGCGAGGCCGGCCTGGTCGGCTCCGAGCGGCGCGGCACCTGGGTCTACTACTGGGTTCTGCCCGTCGCGCTGGCCAAGCTGTCCGCCCTGCTCCAGACCCCGGCCGGCACCACCGCCGTGGCGACCGCAGGGGGCGCGAGATGACCGAGACAGCTCCGCTCGGCCGCCGGGCCGCGGTTGAGTTCGTCGGGACCGGCGCCCTGGTCGCCGTCGTGGTCGGCTCCGGCATCCAGGCCGCCAAGCTCTCCCAGGACGTGGGCGTGCAGCTGCTGGCCAACTCGCTGGCCACCGTCTTCGGCCTCGGCGTGCTGATCGCCCTGCTCGGCCCGGTCTCCGGCGCGCACTTCAATCCCGTGGTCACCCTGGCCGCCTGGTGGACCGGCCGCCCGGGCGGCGACGGTCCGACCCTGCGCGAGGTCGCCGCCTACCTGCCCGCGCAGATCCTCGGCGCGATCGGCGGTGCGGTGCTGGCGGACGCGATGTTCGCCGAGCCGCTGGTGCACTGGTCCACCCACGACCGCTGGGCCCCGCACCTGTGGCTGGGCGAGGTCGTCGCCACCGCCGGGCTCATCCTGCTGATCTTCGGTCTGGCCCGCGCCGGACGCGCACACTTCGCCCCGGTCGCGGTCGCCTCCTACATCGGCGCCGCGTACTGGTTCACCTCCAGCACCAGCTTCGCCAACCCCGCCGTGACGATCGGCCGGGCGTTCACGGACACCTTCGCCGGCATCGCGCCCGCCTCGGTGCTGCCGTTCGTCGCCGCCCAGCTCGTCGGCCTGGCGGTCGGCGTCGCCCTGGTCGCCCTGCTCTTCGGCCGCCCCGCCGCAGCGGCCGCCGAGGACGTCGTGGTCCCGCACGGCGAGCACCACCCGGCTACCGCCGGCCACTGAACCCCACCCCACCGTTCCTGCCCGAAGGATCAAACCGTGAGCTCTACCGCCGTCCCGTCCGTGCTGTTCGTCTGCGTGCACAACGCCGGCCGCTCCCAGATGGCCGCCGCCCTCCTCACCCGCCTCGGCGGCGAGCGGGTCGAGGTCCGTTCCGCCGGTTCCGCCCCGGCCGACACCGTGAACCCGGCCGTGGTCGAGGCGCTGGCCGAGGTCGGCATCGACATCTCCGCCGAGGTGCCGAAGGTCCTGACCACCGAGGCGGTGCTCGCCTCCGACGTGGTGATCATCATGGGCTGCGGCGACGCCTGCCCCTACTTCCCCGGCAAGCGGTACCTGGACTGGCAGCTGGACGACCCGGCCGGCCAGGGCGTCGTCGCGGTCCGCCCGATCCGCGACCAGATCGAGCAGCGCATCCGCGGTCTGCTGGCCGAGCTCGGCATCGAGGCCGCCGCGTGACCACCCCCGCGGTGGCCGTCACCGGGATGCGCCCCGAGCACGCCGAGCAGGTACTCGCGATCTACCAGCTCGGGATCGACGGCGGCGACGCCACGTTCGAGGAAGCCGCACCGACCTGGGAGGCCTTCGACGCCGCCCGCCTGCCCGAGCGCCGCCTGGTCGCCCTCGACGGCGCCCGGGTGCTGGGCTGGGCCGCGGCCGTACCGGTCTCCGACCGGTGCGCGTACGCAGGCGTGGTCGAGCACTCCGTCCACGTCCACCCCGACGCCCGGGGCCGGGGGGTGAACCCCGCCGCAGCGGTCCGCACCACAGTCCGGCCACGTCCGCGTCGGCGATCGTGAAGGAGGTGCCGATCGAGGTGCCCACCGAGCCGGAGAGCGAGTACGAACCGGACGTGGTCGCGCTGGATGCGGCGCTTGAGCGCGTACGCCTCGCGGGGTTTGAAGTAGCTGTACTCGCCCCGCTCGCGGACGCCCCGGTAGTCGGGGTCGGCGAGCCGCCGCGGATGTGGCCTTCCGCCACATCCAGGGCGACCAGGTCCGGCGCCATGCCTGGTGGCAGGGTGAGCAGCAGGTGCCGGTAGCGGGCGGTGTGTGCCAGTCGCAGCAGGACGGCGAGCAGGGCCGGCGGCAGCGCGTCGGAGGAGCACGGCCGCGACGGCGTCAGGGTGCCGCCGCCGACCGGTCCGCGGCGCTCGTACACCTGCCAGGGGACCGTACGGCCGTCGGAGTCGACCCTCCCCCAGCCTTCGGCCGGGAGGTGCCCCCATGGCGAGCACCGCGAGTCCCGGGACCTGGATGCGCGCCAGGTCGGCGACGCAGTCCCGGACGCCGGTGGCGAGGCCGCCGAGCACCGTGACGGGCAGCGGGCGGGTCTCGCCCTGCGGGGTCAACTCGTTCCTCCTTGGCATCGGTTGGAGCCGGTGTGCGGTCAGCTCGCCGTGCCGGGCCTTGAGCCGGTGAGGCCATAGCGGCGCTGGAAGCGCTCGACGCGGCCGGCGGTGTCCAGGACGCGGGCGTTGCCGGTGTAGAAGGGGTGGCTGGCGGAGGAGATCTCGACGTCGATGACGGGGTAGGTGTTGCCGTCCTCCCACTCGATGGTCTTGTCGCTGGAGGCGGTCGAGCGCGTCAGGAAGGCGAGATCGCCGGCCTTGTCGCGGAAGACGACCGGGCGGTAGCCGGGGTGGATGCCGGGCTTCATGGGTGGTGCCTCCTCAGTGGGTTCAGTCAGTGGGTTCAGCGCTCTTCGCGGAAGTCGACGTGCGCACGGGCGACGGGGTCGTACTTGCGCAGCACCAGCCGGTCGGGGTCGTTGCGGCGGTTCTTGCGGGTCACGTACGTGTAGCCGGTGCCGGCAGTGGAGCGGAGCTTGATGATCGGGCGCAGTTCGTTGCGGGCCATCGGGGTCCTTCCTGGTGTGTCGGGCAGGCGTGGGTCTCACCATAGCGTAATGGTTTTCGTTTTCATCTAGTGTGCTGTCGGCTCAACGCTCGCGGCAGTGGCGGCATTCCCCTGGACCGGCCCCGTCTGCCGCCCCTGCCCGATCGCCTCGCCCGCGACCCCGCCCGAGGACCGCCTCACCGCGCAGGCCGAGCTGCAGCGCCAGCCGCGCGACGCGAGTGCCACCCGGGTCCGCAGCCGTGACGCGGTCGACGGCCGCCCGCGCGGCTACCTGCGGGCCTTCGGGTTCTCCCGCATCGGTGTGCGCCGGCAGGCCCACGCCGGGTTCCTGTCCGGCTGGACGGCGTTCGAGGGCCCGTTCCCGGCGTGGGACGAGTACGAGCTCCACCGGGGCCACGACCACTCCCACGCGTAACCATCACCACCACCGGCAGGACCCCGGATGCGACGGCCAGCACGATCCCCGGCAGCGAGTGCTGCGGGTGGTTGCCGCCGCAGAGCGTGTCCGAGTGCGAGTCAAAGTTCGGCAATGATTTTCATCTCAATGTAAATCGACATGGTTTTGAAAATCGTTTCCGACTAGCGTGAGAGGCGTCCAGCCGAGACGGGAGACGGGCCCTGCCACAGGGGTCCGCACGCTCGTGACTGGTAACAGCCTTGAGGAGTACTCACGCCATGCGCGTCGTCCTGCCCAGCTCCGTCCGCAGACACCCCGCCCGCCTCTTCCTGAGCGCCGCCACTGTCGCCGCCCTCGCCGCCACCAGCGCCTGCTCGACCTCCTCGCCGGCGAAGACGAGTTCGTCCAGCACCGCCGGCTCCAAGACCATCCAGGTGGTGGCGGCGGAGAACTTCTGGGGCAGCATCGCCACCCAGCTCGGCGGCGACCACGTCAAGGTGACCAGCATCATCACCAACCCGGACACCGACCCGCACTCCTACGAGCCGACCGCCGCCGACGGGCGGACCATCGCGGGCGCGGACTACGTGATCACCAACGGGATCGGATACGACGCGTGGTCGGACAAGCTCCTCGCCGCGAACCCGGGGCCGAACCGGATGGCACTGAAGGTCGGTGACCTGGCAGGGAAGAAAGAAGGCGACAACCCGCACCAGTGGTACTCGCACGACAGCGTGTACAAGGTGATCGACCAGATCACCGCCGACTACAAGAAGATAGACCCGGCCGATGCGGCCTACTTCGACGCGCAGAAGCAGACCTTCACCACCCAGGCGCTCGCCAAGTACAACCAGCTGGAAGCCGACATCAAGGCGAAATACGCGGGCACCCCGATCGGTGCCTCGGAGTCGATCGTGACCCCGCTCGCCGAGAGTGTGGGACTGAAGATGATGACCCCCGAGACTTTCCTCGACGCGGAGAGCGAGGGCACGGACCCGACCGCCGCCGACAAGGCGGCCATCGACCAGCAGATCTCCGGCAAGCAGATCAAGATCTACGTCTACAACACCCAGAACTCCAACCCCGACGTGGTGGCCCAGGTGAACGCGGCCAAGGCGCAGGGCATCCCCGTCGCCCAGGTCACCGAGACCCTCGCCCCCGCCTCCGCCACCTTCCAGGACTGGCAGACCCAGGAGTTGCAGGGCATCGCGGACGCGCTGAAGGCGGCGACGGGCAAGTGAGCATCCACCCGACCGAAGAGGTCCGTACGACCGTGGACCCCGGCGCTCGATCAACTGGGGCCGAGTCAGGCGCCGAGCCGGTGCTGTCGCTGCGCGGCGCGGCCGTGCGCGTGGGCGGGCGGACCCTGTGGTCGGGTGTCGATCTGACCGTGGGGGCCGGGGAGTTCACCGCTGTCCTCGGCCCCAACGGGGTCGGCAAGTCCACCCTGGTCAAGGTCCTGCTGGGGGTTCTTCCGGCGGTGGCCGGCGAGATCCGCGTCCTCGGCGGCGCGCCCGGCGCGAGGAACGCGGCCGTGGGGTACCTGCCGCAGCGCCGCAACTTCGACACGAGCGTGCGCATCCGCGGGGTGGACGTGGTGCGGCTGGGCCTGGACGGGGATCAGTGGGGGATCCCCGTCCAGGGCCTGGGCCGCGCGAAGCGCCGAGCGGCACGTGAACGCGTCGAGGAGGTCGTCGAGCTGGTCGGCGCGTCCGCCTACGCGCACCGGCCGATCGGGCAGTGCTCGGGCGGTGAACAGCAGCGACTGCTGATCGCCCAGGCGCTGATCCGGCGCCCCCGAGTCCTGCTGCTGGACGAGCCGCTGGACAGCCTCGACCTGCCCCACCAGAGCGCGATCGCCGCGCTGCTCGGCCGGATCTGCCACCAGGAGGGCGTGTCGGTGGTGATGGTCGCCCACGACGTGAACCCGATACTCCACCACCTGGACCGGGTGGTGTACATCGCCGAGGGCGGCGCCGTCGCCGGGACGCCCGCCGAGGTGATCACCTCCGAGACGCTGACCCGCCTCTACCGCACGCCCGTCGAGGTGCTGCGTACGAGCGACGGCCGGCTGGTGGTGGTCGGCCAGCCCGAGGCGCCGGCGTTGCACAGCGACCGGCACTCCGAGCCCGGCGCGGGAGGCGGCCGTGTTTCTGGCTGACGCCACGTCACCCGCCTTCTCCTGGAACCTCCTTGCCGACTTCCAGGAGATGTGGGCGTACCCGTTCATGGTCAACGCCTTCCGCGCCGGCGCGGTCGTCTCCGTGGTCTGCGCGGCGGTCGGCTGGTTCATGGTGCTGCGGCGGCAGACCTTCGCCGGACACACCCTGTCCGTCGCGGCCTTCCCCGGCGCCTCGCTGGCGATCCTGCTCGGCGTGAGCACCAGCCTGGGCTACTTCGGCTTCTGCGTGGCCGCCGCTCTGGTGATCGCCGCGCTCGGGCGCAAGGGCCGGGACGCCGGCGCGGAGGAGTCCGCCGTCACCGGGACCGTGCAGGCATGCGCACTCGCCTGCGGCTACCTGTTCATCAGCCTGTACAAGGGCCTGCTGGAGGGGCCCACCGCGCTGCTCTTCGGCAGCTTCCTCGGCATCACCACCGGTCAGGTGACACTGCTGGCGATCGTCGGCGCGCTCGTCCTCGCCGTCCTGGCGGTGATCGGACGCCCGCTGCTCTTCGCCACCGTCGACCCCGAGGTCGCCGCCGGACGCGGGGTGCCCGTGCGCCTGCTGTCCACCGTGTTCCTCGTCCTCCTCGGGGCGGCGACCGCCGAAGCCAGTCAGATCACCGGCACGCTGCTGGTCTTCGCGCTGATGGTGATACCCGCCGCCACCGCCCAGCAGCTCACCTCCCGACCGGGCCGCAGCCTGGCGCTCGCCGTGCTGATCGGCTTCGCCTCCTGCTGGCTCGGCCTGATCGCCGCCTACTACCAGCCCTACCCGCTCGGCTTCTTCGTGACCACCATCGCCTTCACCGGCTACGTCCTGGCCCACCTCGGCCGTGCCCTGCACGAGGCGCTCGGCCGTTCCTCGTCCCGCGGCCGGACACCGCTCCCGATCGGAGGTACGGCATGAACGTGCTCACCCAGCCCTTCTTCCAGCACGCACTGCTGGCCGGTACCGCGATCGCGCTCGCGGCCGGCCTGGTCGGCTACTTCCTCGTCCTGCGCGCCCAGATCTTCACCGGCGACGCACTGAGCCACGTCGCGTTCACCGGCGCGATGGCCGCCCTGGCCGGCGGCTACGACCTGCGGCTCGGGCTCTTCGCCGCCACCATCGGCGTCGGCCTGCTGCTCGGCGGCATCGGCCGCCGGGGCCGCCCGGACGACGTGGCGATCGGCAGCGTCTTCGCCTGGATCCTGGGCCTCGGCGCCTTCTTCCTCACCATCTACACCACCTCCCGCAGCGGAGCCCAGGGCGGCGCCGGAACCAGCGTCCTGTTCGGCTCGATCTTCGGCCTGAGCACAGGCCAGACCCAGCTCGCCGTCCTGATCGCCACCGCGATCAGCGCCGCGCTGCTGCTGATCGCCCGCCCGCTGCTCTTCGCCACCGTGGACGAGGCCGTCGCAGCCGCCCGCGGCGTGCCCGTACGGCTGCTCGGCTTCGGTTTCCTCGCGCTGGTCGGTGCCACCGCCGGCGAAGCCACCCAGGCGGTCGGCTCCCTGCTGCTGCTCGGCCTCCTCGCCGCACCGGCCGGCGCCGCGATCCGCCTCACCGACCGGCCGTTCCACGCCCTCGCGCTCTCCGCCGGCCTCGCGGTCGCCGAGCTGTGGAGCGGCCTCCTACTCAGCGCCGAAGCCCCCGAACTCCAGCCGAGCTTCGCCATCATGGCCACCGCCGGCGCGCTCTACGCCGCGACCTTCCTGATCCGCCCCCGACGTACGGCTCTCCCGGCAGCGGCCTGACCACCATGTCGCGACGGGGGAACAACAGGAACGACACACAGGTCTCCGCCCTCGCGGCGGCGTTCGACCGCCGGGCACCCAACGCCACCGCGAGGCCCGGCGACCGCACAGTCGACCCCGCTCGACCACCGGCCCCACCAGATGAGGTCGAACTGATCGGGAGGCCGACGCCGCAGCGCACCGAAGTCCTGCAAGCCCTGGCCCAGTGCGAAGAGTTCATCAGCGCCCAGCTGCTCCACGCCGGGCTGCTCGCGGCCGGTACGCGCGTGGGTCTGAGCACCGTCTACCGCACCCTCACCGCACTCGCCGCCGTCGGCCGCGCCGACGTGGTCCGCGACGCCAACGGCGAGCGGCTCTTCCGCTACCGGCCCGACGACGACCACCGCCACTACCTGCTCTGCCGCCAGTGCGGGATCAGCATCCCGGTGGACGCCGGCCCGGTCGAGACCTGGGCCGACCAGATCGCCCGGACCTCCGGCTTCGCGGACGTCCAGCACACCGTGGAGCTGGTCGGGATCTGCACCGGCTGCACCGCGGCGCGGGCCGACAGCTGAACTCCCGGACCGGGCGGAGCCGCTTGGGCCGTTCTCACCCCAGCAACACCAGCCGCACCGGTGTTGCGGTCCACTCTCTCGCGGGCAGGGACGCCGGACCGGTGTGGCCGGTACCCGGCTCGATCGCCCCGGCACGCAACGCACGTGCTGATTCGGCCCACTGACCTGGGGCTATCGGACGGGCGGGGGCAACGGGCAAGGGGCCGATCGGGAGAAGTGGATCACGACAGGCAGTAGCCTGCCGTGTCCTCTTCCCGGCCCGTCCGCCGGACTCGCCTGGTCAGCGGCCGCCGGGGCGGCCGAGGGCGTCGCGGAGGAACTCGGTGATCTCCGCCCGTGCCGCCTCGGCCTGCGGCACGACGGTCGGCATGCTGACGAAGGCGTGCGTGGCCTCGGGGAACTCGGTCAGCCGCGTGGGCGTCCCGGCCGCCTGCAGGCGCTCGGCGTAGCGGCGGCCGTGGTCGGCCAGCGGGTCACGGGTCGGCACCACCACCAGCGCCGGGGCGAGCCCGGTGAGATTGCCGGCGTGCAGCGGGGACAGCGCGCGGGGGTCGGTTCCCGAGGGGACAGCGAGCCGCTGAAACAGTCGCAGTTGGGGCACGGTCAGGGTCGGGCTGTGGGCGTGCTCGGTGACCGAGGGGTGGTCGAGCATCGTCTCGGTCACGTCCGCGACGGGGTTGACCAGCACCTGCGCCCGCAGTTGGAGGCCGGCCTGCCCGGCGCGGATGGCGGCCAGGGCGGTGATCAGTGCGCCGCAGCTCTCGCCGAACACGGTGATGCGCGCCGGGTCGATGCCCCAGTCGGCGGCGTGCCGCACCAGGTGGTCGAGCGCGTGCCAGCCGTCGTCGGCGGCGGCCGACAGCGGAGTGTCCGGTGCGAGGAGGCGGTGCTCGACCGAGACGACAAGGGCCGGCAACCGGGCGGCGAGACAGCTGTTGATCCAGTCGCTCTGCACCGCCGTGCCCACGAACCCGCCGCCGTGGACGTGGAGCACGAGGGGCAGGGTCGCCGCCCGGTCGGCGGAGCCGGCGCCGCGTTCGCGCACCGGCCGGTGGACCCGGACCGGCAGGCGGCGGCCGGGCAGCGCCAGCACCTGCCAGTCGATCGCGGCACCGGGGTCCGGCATCCCGGTGATCGCCCGCATCGCAGGCGACGCCCGCCTGCGGTTCTCCGTCTCGCGGTAGGCGGCGAGTTCCTCGGCGGTCATCGCCGCCCAGTCCGGCTCGCCCCCCAACGCCTGCTGCCGCAACCCGCTGCCGCCGGCCGACGGCTGCCGCGCACCGCTGTCCCCGCTCATGCCTTCTCCTCCCCGAATGGTTTCGCTACCTTAGGTATCGATACCTAAGGTAGCGGAACTAGCTATGGTGAGGGAATGACTCGAACGCCTCCTTCCGCCCGACCGCCCGGACGCCCGCGCGCCGGCCTCGACGCCGAGGTCTTCGCCGCCACCCTGCGCACGGTCCAGGAACTCGGTTACGCGCGCGCCACGGTCGAACGCATCGCCGCCGCGGCCGGCATCGCGAAGACGACGATCTACCGCCGCTGGCCGTCGAAGGGCGCGCTGATCGTGGACTGCCTCCTCGACGCGTTCGGCCCGGTTCCGCTGAAGGAGGGCGCCGACCGGGCCGAGCTCATGTCCTCGACCATCCGCTGGATCGCGGCGACGATCGGCGAGCCCGGGGTGGGCGACGCGTTCGCGGGCGTGTTCAGTGACGCCGTCAGCGACCCGGCCCTGCGCGAGATCCTCTCCGCACGGCTGCAGGACCCCTACCGCCTCGCCCTCCAGGACGCGCTCGACGAGCCGGAGAACAGGGTCCTGTTCTTCATCGACTCCGTCGTCGGCACCCTGCTCCACCGGATGGGCATGACCGGCGAACCGATGGTCGATGCCGATGTCGACGCCCTGGTCGCGATGGTGCTACCGCACTTCGCCCGCGACGTCGGCCCGACCTGACGGCGGATCACCGACCCGACGGCGCAGACGGCGTCGGGCAGGGCTCGTACGCCACACGAGAACCAGACGGACGTCGACGCACGTACCCCCCCCGCCGATCACTGACATCGGCGATTCACGAGAACAGGAGGCGCCGTGTCGCGCTCCGAACCACTGCCCCGCACCGTCCGCCTGCTGTTACTCGCCAGGGTCGTCAACCGACTCGGGGCCTTCTCACTGCCCTTTCTCACCGCGCTGATCAGCACTGACCACGGCGCGAGCCTGACCGCCGCCGGGCTGGTCAGCGCCGCCTTCGGGCTCGCGACGATCCCCTCCCGGCTGGCCGGGGGACACCTGGCCGACCGAATCGGCCGGCGCACGACCATCGTGCTCGGCCTCTGCGGATGCGCCGCCGCACAGCTGGCGATCGCGGTCTCCGCGTCGCTCACCTGGGCGGTCGCCGGGGCGGTGCTGCTCGGGCTGGCCTTCGAACTCTACGAGCCCCCGAGCCAGGCGATCATCGGCGAGTCCGTGCCGGAGCAGCACCGGGTGCGCGCGTTCAGCCTGTTCAGCGCCGCGCTCGCGGCGGGCGGCATGGGCGCCGGACTGCTCGCCGCCCTCCTCGGCCGCTGGGACCTGCGCTGGCTCTTCGTCACCGACGCCGCCACCTGCCTGGCCTGCGCGCTGCTGATCCGGCTGGCCCTGCCCCGCGACCGTCCGGCACCGCCCGGAGCGGACCGGGACGACACCGCCGCACGACCGCTGCGCGACCGCGCCCTGCTGAGCGTCCTGGCCACCGGAACCGCCTACGCCCTGATCAACCAACAGGCCGTGATCACCCTGCCGCTCGCACTCGCGCGGCAGGGACTGCCCGCCGCCGACGCCGGCCTGTTGTTCACCGCCGCCGCGGCCACCACCGTGCTCGCCCAGCCACTGATACGCCTGCCCTGGGCGACCCGGCTCACCACGCCCGTCGCCCTCGCCCTCGCCCATCTCCTCCTGGCCGCAGGGCTGACCGGCTACGCCCTCACCCGCACCCTGCCGGCGCTGCTCGCCTCAACCGCGGTGAAGAGCCTCGGCGATCTGCTGGTCATGGGCCGCGTCTACGCGCTCGTCACCGACCTCGCACCACCCGGGGCAAGCGGCCGCTACCTGGCCGTCTTCGGTACCAGCTGGGGGATCGCCGCGACGCTCGCCCCCCTCCTCGGCACCCAGCTGCTCGCCCACGCGGGGACGACCGCGCTGTGGTCGGCAATGGCCGCGTTCTGCCTCCTGCTCGCCGCGCTGCACCTCCGGGTGACACCCGAGTCCGCCCGATCACCACAACGTCGCGCACCGAAGGAACACAAGTCGACCGAGCCAGCGGCTGCACCCAGCCCGCGACGCTGACCAACAGCAGAACGGACCGCTACCTGGTAGCCGTGGCGGCTGCGCGATGTCGCGCGGACCGGGCCCGCGACGGTGTCCCAGAGGCGGGCCAGGCCGGACCGTAGATCCTCCTCGGTCAGGTCGCGCCCGCGTGAGGATCGCCCGGCGCTCAGGGCGAGCTCGGCCCGCACCTCGCCGAGGAGATCACGACGCTCCTTGCCGCCGAGCCGGGCTCCGTCCGGTAGCGGGCCGTCCGACGCGAGGACGGAGGACTTCCCGGCCGTCGCGCGGGTCAGCGAGCAGCTGGCG
>NZ_JBHVVI010000099.1:0-33600 GCF_042883685.1 Kitasatospora sp. NPDC058190 | reverse complement strand
TGGGCCCCGCGGGGGTGTTGTCCCGCCCCCGGCGGGGGGGGGGGGGTCCCGGGGGGGGCCCCGGGCGCGCGGCGGGCCCCCCCCCCCCCGGCGGGGGGGCGCCGCCACCGCCTGGTCGGCCCAGGCGCTCAACCGCGGTCGTCCCGCGGCGGTTCGAGCGTCGGGACCGAGCCTCCCTCGGCGTACTCGACGTGGACGCCCGCGAGGCCCCGGGACCAGGCGGTGGCGATCGGGGTGAGCCGGGCCCGGGTCAGTGGGGTGGGGCCGAGGCCGATGGCGAAGTGGGTGCGGCCGTCGCGGCCACGGTAGGGGTGGGGCCAGGCGTGGAGGCGGGTGGCGCCGGCTTCCTCCAGCGCGGTGAGAAGGGCCCGGAGGCGGCCGCGGACGGCGCCGAGTGACTCCTCGCCGGTGGTGACCACGGCCCAGGCGGCGTGGCGGCGGTGCAGCGGGGGCGGGGAAAGCAGCGCGGGCCAGGGGTCGGGGCTCTCGGTGCTGAGCTCCCAGGCACGGTAGAGCTCCTCGGCGATCAGGTCGCGGGCGTCGGCGCCGACCTGGCCGGTGCAGCTGCGGACGGGGGCGGAGGGGGTGAGGACGGTCAGGGGAGCGGCGGCCCGGTCCGTGGAGTCTGCCGTCAGACTGACGGGTCGGCGCCAGTCCCAGCAGGCCCAGGTCTCGGCGAAGCTCTGGAACAGGGCGGCCTCGGCGGTGTCATCCGCGTCCAGGACGGTTCGCGCGACCAGCACCGACCAGGCCAGCGACGGTAGTTGGCCGAACGGCGCGGAGTCCAGGCCGCGCGCCCGCGCCCAGGTCTTGACCTGCCGGGCCAGTCGCACGAAACGCCCGTGCCGCTCACCGACCGCCGTCAGGATCGCCTCGGTGTCCGTGACCGCGCTCAGCGCGGCCGCGGCCGACTCGCCCAACTCGGCGCGCCGGGCGACGGCTTGGGAGGGTTCGAGCTCGCCGGTGAACACCACGACCAGGTCGACGGTCAGCCCGCCCGCCTCCAGCCGCAGTCCGGGCACCCGGGCGCCGCGCACCTCGCGCACCCGGCCCGCCTTCGGCAGTGCGGCCGCCACCCGGGCGCGGACGCCCTCCAGATCGGCCGGGCCGGGCAGGGCCGCCACCAGGTCCAGGTCGCCCCCGTCCAGCTGGCAGCCCAGCCGCCGCGAGCCGACGGTGTGGACCACGCCCTCGGGCAGCTCCGCTGCGATCCGTGCGGCCAACTCGGCGGCGACAGCCGTACGTTCAGCGGGCTCGGGCCGCAGCGGGACCACCGGCTCCGCCGGCGGGACCCGCACCTCGCCCGTCCCCAGCTCGACCACCGCGCGCACCCGCATCGGCTCGTCGCCCCGCCGGGACAGCACCACCAGCTCGCCCACCCTCGCCGAGACCCCGCCGAGCCGGGCCGCGCAGTCGGCGGCCACCCGCTGCGGGTCCGCGCTGCGCCCGAGGGTCAGGTGCGGGGTGTAGCCCCCGGCGCGGCCCCGGCAGCGGGGGAAGCGCCGTTCGAGGGCGTGCCGCAGCGCCGCCCAGGGCTCGGGCGAGGCGGCGGCCGGGTCCAGCCAGACGGTGGCGTCCTCGCGGTGGCCGAAGGTGTGGACGCCGTCCAGACGGGCGGTGAAGGGGGAAGCCTCGGCGGCGGCCGCGCCGAGCAGTGGCAGGGCGCGGTCGAACTCGGCCTCCGGGACGAAGCCGAACAGCAGATTGACGTGCGGCGGCCAGCGGCGCAGCTGCGGGTCGTACGCGGCGCGCAGGCGCTGGATCGGCGGCCACAGCTCCTCGGGCGGCAGCCAGGCGACGGCGGTGCGCGCGGTCGGCGCGGCGTCGAGCGTCGTCGGGGAGGAGCTGCCGCCGAGGGCGAGGTCCACAGCCACGCCGTAGTGGTCGGAGGGGTGGAGTCCGTCGGCGGTCGGGCGGTCGCCGAGCAGGGCGGCCCCCGTGGCCCGGGCGCTCTCGCAGCGGTGCAGCACGCGGTCGAGGCGGGCGGCTCGGCCGGTGAGCGTGGAGACGGCGGCGAGCGGGTTGGCACCCGGGTCGAAGGTGGGGGTGTCGTCGGCCGGACCGTGCACCTCGGTCCAGGCGTCCCGCAGCCCGAGCGCGGCGGCCGGGCCCGCCGGGCCGGAGCGGCAGTCGTTGAAGTCCCCGAGCAGCAGCAGCTCGCCCACGACTGCGCCCAAGCCCTCGGCCAGCGCGGCGAGTTCGCTCTGTCGGCGGGCCGGGCCGTCCGGCGAGTGGTCGCTGCTCAGGTGGACGGCGGCGACGGTCAGCGGTGCGTCGGCGGTCCGGACGGTGACGGCGATGACGGCCTTGTGCGGGCCGAGCTGGTGCCGTCCGGCCTCCAGTACGGGGAGCCGGCTGAGCAGCAGCAGCCCGTGGTCGGCCACGTCCGGGCCGTTCGGGTCGGCGCCCAGGGCGTAGCCGTCCCGGACCCAGGGAGCGGCCAACAGCAGGGAGACCAGGGCCGGTTCGACCTCCTGCAGGGCGATGACGTCGGCGTCGGCGGCCTCCAGTGCGGCGAGCAGCAGCGGTCGGCGGCGGGCGGTGTCGATCCGGTCGGCGTCGTAGCGGTCCCACAGGGTGTTCCAGGTGACCACGCGCAGGCTGTCCGCGACCGCCGTCCCGGCGTCGACGCCGCTCTGCCAGCCGCCCTCCGGCCGCCAGACGTGCGGGGCGGTGGCGGTGAAGAAGGGTGCGGGCAGGCGGCGCGGGTCGGTGCGGCGCCCGGCCTCGGTGGTGTCCAGGAGGTCCGTGCCGGTGGCGCGGTCCCACACCCGCACGCCTTCGGCCTCGACCCAGTGCACCCGGTGCCACGGGATCTCGCCGGAGGCGGCGAAGGCCTCCAGCGGGACGCGCTCGGTGCGGTCGTCGCGCTGGCGCACGCCCAGCGTGAACCGGGCCGGGTCGAAGCGGGCGTCCCAGCGGATGCGCTGGCAGACCTGTTCGATGGGTCGCATCAGTCCTCCACGGGGTCGAGCGGTTCGAGCGTGCCCGCCGTGTCTTCCACGGTGCCACCCGGGCCGACGTACCAGGTGCGGTGGGCCTGGCCGGGGTACGGCGGGCTGTAGCGGTGCAGCTGGGCGGTGAGTACCTCGGGCGGCACCGGGTGCGGGCGCACGGCGTTGCGGCGCAGCAGCTCCTCCTCGCCGACCAGCAGCACCACCTGGGTGACCAGGGAGTCCCGGCGCCGGGCGACGGCGTGGACGTGGGAGCGCTGGTGGCGGTTGAGGGAGGTGGCGTCCCAGACCACGGTGGCGGCCGGGTCGGCGAGCGCGGCGTCCAGCCGGTCCAGGCCCTCGCGCAGCACCTCGGGGTTGTCGCGCTGGTCGGCGCGCGAGCCGCGGGCGGCTCGCAGGTCGTCCAGGCTGATCCGGGTGGCGGCCCCGGGCAGCGTGGCGGCAAAGGTGCTCTTGCCGCTGCCGGCCGGGCCGCTCAGGTGGACCAGACGGGGGAAGCGGCCGTCGCGCCAGCGCCAGGCGGCGGCGACGGCCTCCTCCACGGTGGAGATCCGGCCGAGCGCGTAGGCCTCGCGGGCCTGCGCCCAGCAGCGGTCGGCGGCGTCGCGGTCGAGGCCGGCCAGCGCCTCGCGCAGACCGGTGCGCAGCCGGCCGAGCGGGTCCGGGCCGAGCAGCCCGGCGTCCTCGGCGTGCAGGGCGGACCAGGCGACCTGTTCCCGCTCGGCCCGGCCGGGGGCGGCGGCCGCGGCGACCGCGTGCAGCAGGCCGAGGTCGGCGGCGCAGGAGAGCCGGACCAGCCCGGCGCGGCGGTCCTCGTCCGGGTACGGCTGGTGCAGACCGGGATGCAGCCCGACCAGGTCGGCGACCCGCCGGGCCAGCGGCAGGCCGAGCCGCCCGGCCAGCCGCGGCGCGAGCTGCTCCCGGCGGGCGGTGCGCAGCGCGATGGCGAGCACACCGGCCAGCCGGGTGTCCCCGGTCCGGCCGAGTTCGTCCAGTCGGGCGGAGACCTCGGCCAACTCATCGGGCTTGCAGATCAGTTCGGGCAGTCCCAAGGCCTCGGCCAGCATCGGGAGTTCGGGCAGCTGGCCGGAACGCGCCGCCCAGAGCGCGGCGTTCGGGCCGAGCCCGTTCTCCACCACGGCGGCGTGCATCCAGTGGGTGTCGGTGCGCACGTGCTGCGGGCGGACCCACTTGGCGATCCGCTCGCCGAACTCGGCGCGGGGGAAGCCCCGGACCGTCCGGACCACGTACCCCTCCTGCCGGTCGAGGTCCAACCGCAGTGCACGCAGCGCCCGTTCGTCGTAGCGGCCGCGCCACAGCACCCGGGGTACGGGGATGCCGAGGCGGCGCAGGAAGCGGACGGTGTCGTCCCAGTCGAGGCAGTGGTCCCGTTCGGTCCAGACCGAGAAACCGTAGAACCAGCTGTCCAGGTCGGTGTACGGGATGGAGTGCCGGGCGAACAGGTTCTCCCCGCAGATCCGCCAGCCCTCCGGGAGCCGGGCGCCGATCCGGCTCTGCAGGCCCTTGACCCAGGCCCGGGAGGGGTGGTGCGCGGAGTCCAGCGAGCGGGCGTGCAGGCCGTCGGGGTAGAGCGTGGTGTTCTCGCCGTCGAGCTTCTCGGTGACGACGACCTCCGCGCCGGCCAGAGCGGAGAGGTCCCCGGTCCGTACGTCGTCCGCCGCCGCCCCCGGTGACCAGGGGAGATGCGGCGTCCGAGGGTAGTGCACTCGCATGTCCGGCTCCCTGAACGTCCTTGATCCGGCGGACACTGTAGGAGCGCGCGGGAGGGCCGGGCCACCGATTAACCGAGCCGGCGCGGGCTCAGTCGATGCGGTGCTCGCGCCAGAAGGGCGTCAGGTCGACGGAGGTCGCGGCCTGGGCGGCGGCCTTGAAGTCGGCGGTGGTCGAGACGCCGTACCAGTGGGCGCGGGCGTAGCTACGCAGCAGGGCGGACATCGGGTCCGGCCCGATCAGGCGGCGCAGTTCGTGCAGGGCGCAGGAGCCGCGGTCGTAGATGACCGCCTCGTAGCGGCCGGGGTGGGCGTCCCAGTAGCTCATCGGGTTGGTGAGGCGTTCGTCCGCGGACTGCCAGGGCGTGGCGGCGGTGCAGCCCTCGCCGGTGTCGCCGAGGGCGAGGTCCATGGCGTACTCGGTGAAGGACTCGTCCAGCCAGGGCGCGCGGTACTGGTCGTCGCCGACGATGCCGTACCACCACTGGTGCGCCAGTTCGTGGATGACGGCGGCGGGTCTGATCCGGTCGAGGACGAAGGCCGGGTACTCCATGCCGGCGAACGCGAAGCCGTTGTCGAGCACCAGGGCCAGATCGCCGTACGGGTAGGCGCCGTAGCGGGCGGAGTGGGCGTCGATGGTCCGCAGGGACAGGTCGAGCATCGCGCGGGCGTTCTCCGCCTTGATGTCGGCGGCCGAGTAGACGGCGATCCGGACGCCGTCGGCGGATCGGCCCGCGATCCGGCTGAACGGCCCTGCCGCCCAGGCGAATTCGCGCACCTGGTGGGCGCCCACCCGGGTGACCGTGCGGCCTGGCTCGCCGGGGGTGTCCAGGGCGCTGCCGGTGGCGGGGACCAGCAGGTCGGTGGGGTGGTCGAGGGTGACGGCGAAGTCGGAGGCGAGGCCGTAGAAGGACTCGCCGAGGTCGCTGTACGGGTCGAGGTGCCAGCCCGCGTCGTCCCGGACCGCGAGGACGGGCAGGGCGTTGCCGAGGAAGCTGAAGGCGCCGTCGCGGCCGAAGCGGTCGACGCCGTCCGGGACGTCGATGGAGAGGTCGAACTCGACACTCCCGGAGACGCCTTGGGGCAGTGGACGGGGCAGGGGCACGCGCAGCGCGGTGCAGGCGACCTCGGCGGAGGCGTTGAGGCCGGACACCCGCACCGGCGGGGCCGTGCAGCTGCCGTGGTAGTTGTCCCAGAGCCGCAGGTACACCTCGCGCAGCGGTTCGGGCGAGGTGTTGCTGAAGGTGATCCGCTCGTGGCCCTGCCAGTGCGCGCCGGTGGCGTCGCTGCGCAGCTCGACGGAGTAGACGGGCGTGCCGGGGGTGCGCGTCGGGTCGAAGGGCGCGCGGCCGGGCGGCCCGGCGGCCACCGACAGGAGCACGGCGAGGGCGGAGAACAGGGGGAGAGGGCGTCGCACGCCGTGTACTCCTATCGGTGGTAGGGGCTGTCGCGTGGGTCTCATGGGTCTTGGTGGTGGGGTATCCCGAGGCGTTGTGCGAGGCCCGCCGGGCGGACACCGCGTCGCCGACACCGACCTTGAGAACGGCCTCGACCACACCGGGGACACGGAGCAGCTCCGCCGTCGGGGTGATCCGGCGGACCGTGCCGGAGCCTGGCGGCGGCAGCACCAGGCCTCCCGCGCAGCGCCACCGCCGGGAGCGAAGGTCCGGACGGATGCCCCGGTAGACGTCCGAGTGCGGCCCACTGGAGCTCGGGCGGCGAGGGCTGGCAGACGCTCGTATCGGTGGCGTCGGCCTGGTCAGCGGCTCACCTCAACGGGCGGTCGGAACAGGGTAGTCGGCACAGGTCAGCGGGCGTGGAACGGCGGGACTCAGCGGCGGGCAGGGATGGCGGCCCCCAGGACTTCGAGCAGGGCGTCGGCGACCTGCGCCGCGCCGCCCGTGCCGACCGCCGTGGTCAGCGCCGTCCAGTCGGTGCCGGGCCCACCGGCCAGGTGTTTCAGCTTCTCGACCAGGCTCTCCCGTACGGCCGTTGCCGTCCGCTGGCGGTCGAGGTCGGCGGCGCGGGCGATCCCGCCGTAGATGAGGTCGAGGGCCTTCCCCGCGCCGTGGGCGCGTAGCGCGAGTGCCTCCTGCTCGGCGAAGACCGTGCTGGGCCAGGGCGTTCGGACGTCGGTGCCGAGCGCCTGGCTGTGGAAGCGGCCGTTGAAGACCTGGCTCAGGTTCTGTGGCGGCAGGCAGAGCGTCGGCGTCCCGAGCCGCCCGGCCTCCAGAAGCGTGGTCAACCCGGGGGAGGTGAGCAGCACGTCGCATTCGGCGAGGCGGCGCAGAAAGTCCTCGTGGGGGAGGGCGCCCACGGTGGTGACGGCCGGATGCACACAGGAGTCGATGAGCTGCGCGGCCAACCAGGCAGGGAGGTTCCCCGCGAGGTGCACCTCGGTGACCCCGCTCGCGGTCAGGGCCTCCAACGCGGCGGGCAGCACGATGCGCGGATAGCTGGCCCAGTCGGCGAGTCGGGGAGCACGCAGACCGCCGAGGCTGATCAGGGCGCGCCGGGGGTGCCGCGTCGGCGCGGCATCGCGGGTGACGCCGCCGCCGGCGATCACCGCGTCCACCCAGCGGAGGCGGCGCGCGTCCGCCAGCACCCCGGTGGCCTCCGAGGGCAGCTCCACGCACCGCTGGGCGCAGTACACCTCGGTGTCCAGCGGGAGGTCGGGCCGGTCACCCTCCGCCCAGAGGAAGGGCAGGCTGTCCACGAACACCACCGGCACGCCGTGGGCGCGCAGTGCCTTCGCCAGCCCCCCGTCCATCACCACCAGCGCCGCCCGCACGCGCTGCGCCTGGACGATCCGCCCGAGCTCCTCGCCCCATCCACCCTCCGGCAGGTCGAACCAGCGCTGTACCGGCTGCGCGGCGAGCACCGGCCGCCCGAGTCCGGATGCCAGCCCGATGAATCTGAGCTTCCCTCCGCCCCGGTCACGCAGGGCGGACAGCACCGCGCTCAACTTCCCCGAACTGCCCCACCCGAACTCCACCCCGGCCACGGCTACGGTCCGGACGTCCGTCGCTGCCCTCATCCGTTCCCCGCCTCCCTCCCGAACCACTCCGGCGGCGCGGCAACCGCGCCCCCACGTACCGGATTTCCTTCGCTCCGAATTCGTACCAGGCCGATCGGACGGGGCGGTTCGACTACCTTCGGAAAATCGGAAGCTAACCACCCCGCCAGGTGAAGCCGCCGATCGGGGAGTTGACGACGGGCGGTCAGATCATCGGTGCAACACGCGCGCAGGAACGTGCCTGCACCCCGTCAAGGCCCCAGCGAGGTGCAATGGGCCCACCGCCGAGCCCGCACACCACAGGAGGCGCCGCCCGATGGAGCCGTCGGCCACCGACACCACTCCACTTCGAGTCCTCGACGTCTCGGGCACCGACTACCGCCGGGCCTTCGAACTCTTCCTCGTCGGTACGGACGAGAAGCCCCGCACCCACGCCCGGCTGAGCGAGATCGCGTCCGCCCTCCCGCGCCGCCGCGTCCTGCTCGACCTGGGCGCCGGCGACGGCCGCACCACCGCCCACCTGGCCGGGTACTTCGACCGCGTGATCGCCGTCGAGCCCAGCG
Source organism: Kitasatospora sp. NPDC058190 (assembly GCF_042883685.1). Classification (NCBI taxonomy): domain Bacteria; kingdom Bacillati; phylum Actinomycetota; class Actinomycetes; order Kitasatosporales; family Streptomycetaceae; genus Kitasatospora; species Kitasatospora sp. NPDC058190. The sequence continues at coordinate 25,337 of NZ_JBHVVI010000099.1, read as the reverse complement.
CCGCCATGCGCGAGAAGCTCCGCATCACCTGCCCCGAGGCCCTCGTCCTCCCGGAGCCGCTCGACCGGGCCCAACCGCCCGAGCCGGCCGACCTGGTGCACCTCTCCCACGTCCTCTACTACGTCCCGGAACCCGACTGGCTCCCCACCGCCACCCGGGCACTGAGCTGGACGGCCCCCGGCGGCACCCTCCTGATCGTCCTGCAGAACCCTGACAGCCCCTGCATGCGGATGGCCGCCCACTTCACCAGTGTCCGCTACGACCTGCGCCCCCTCCGTGACCGCCTCCGCGCCCAACACCCCTCCCACGGCTACGCCCTGGAAACCCTCGCCCTCCACTACCGCACGCCCGGCCTCGCCGAAGCCGTCGACGTTGCCGAGTTCATGGTCAACGTCGCCGACCTCGCCACCCTCGACCCCCGCCCCACCCGAGCCGCCCTCACCGCTTACGTCCGCGAGCACTTCACCCAGCCCGACGGCACGTACGCCATCGGCCACACCCAGGACATGCTCACCGTCCGCCGCGCCCCGGCCTGACCCGTCAGCCCCCAGCGAGGCGCTCACGCTCACGCTCGTGGGCGAGGGCGAGGGCGAGGGCGAGGGCGAGGGCGTCTTCGTCGTGGGGGCCCACGCCAGGAGGTACTTCGCCCGCCCCGACGTGGTCCACGTGCGCCTCACCGACGCGGCGCCGGTCGAATGGGGCCTGGTCTGGCCCGCCGGCGGCGCCACCGCCCGCGTACGCGCCTTCGGCGACGCCGCCCTCGACGTGGTGCGGGGGGTGTGACCGGCCGAGCCGCACCGCCTCGGCGGTCCGTCACCACCCCCGTAGTAATGCGCTTGCATCGCTTCCCGGAATGGGATGTGATGCAAGTGCATCGAAACGGCGGGCGGTCGATGTCGGCCGCCGCCATGGCGTGGCACGACCCGTCATGGCGCAGCGAGGGAAAGGGGGCAGGGCGGCCCGCGCACCACCGAGGGGCAGCGGGCGGCCCGGCGAGCGATGGACACGAAACCGTGGAAGCTGAACGCCACCGAGTTGGGCGCGGCCGTCGCCCGTGGCGAGATCTCGGCGACCGAGGTGGTCGAGAGCCACCTGGAGCGCATCGCGGCGGTGAACCCGGTCGTGAACGCCGTCACCCAGCTGATGGCGGACAGCGCCCGCGAGGCCGCGCGCGAAACCGACCGGCGCCGCGCGGCGGGGGAGGAGCTCGGCCCGCTGGCCGGCGTGCCGTTCACCGTCAAGGAGAACATCCACGTGGCGGGGTGGGCGACCACGCACGGCGTGCCGAGGTTCCGCGATCACGTGGCCGAGACCGACTCCCCACCGGTGCGCCGGCTGCGCGCCGCGGGAGCGATCCCGATCGGCCACGCCAACATGCCCGACCTGGCGATCTCCTCGGACCCCGCGAGCCAGCTCTTCGGCCGGACGTACAACCCCTGGGACCGGTCGAAGACCCCGGGCGGCAGCAGCGCCGGCGACGGGGTGGCGGTGGCCGTCGGGATGGCGGCGCTCGGTCTCGGCAACGACTCGGGCGGCTCGGTCCGCCTGCCCGCCGCCTTCAACGGAGTGGCCGCACTGAAGCCGAGCCACGGCCGCTTCGCCGCCGACCACCGCATCCTGGGCCAGGAGCCGATGCTGGCCTCCCAGCTCATCCCCGTCGACGGCCCGATCGCCCGCTCGGTCGCCGACCTGCGCGCGGCGTACGAGGCGCTGGCGGGCGCGGATCCGCAGGACCCCAGGGCGGTCCCGGTACCCGCGTACGGGCCCCGCCCCACCGGTCCGCTCAAGGTCGGCATCGTGGCCGATCCGTCCGGAGCCGGCGTCCACCCCGAGATCCGGGCCGCCATCGACGAGGCGGCCGCCGCACTGGAGCAGGCGGGCTACGCCGTGGAGGAGGTGCGGATCCCCAAGCTGTTCGAGTCCCTGGAGTGCTACGGCAAGCTCATCATGACCGAGTTCGGCGTGAAGTGGTCCCGGATCAGGGAGCTGCTCACCGAGAAGGGCGCCCAGCACATCGACCTGTTCATGGAGCGCACGCCCCACACCGATCTCGCCGAGTTCCTGCGGCAGACCGGTGTCCGGCTCGGCCTCCAACGGGACTGGGCCGAGCTCCTGGAGACCCACCCGCTGATCCTCGGGGCGACCTGCCCCAAGCCCGTCCCCGGGTTCTACCTGCTCCCCGACGACACCGACACCGAGGCCCACGCGCGGATGATGCTGCCGGGAGCCCTGTGCACCGTGACCTCGCTGGTCGGTGTGCCCGCGGTGAGCGTGCCCGCCGGGCTCGCGGAGGGCTTGCCGCAGGGCCTCCAGGTCATCGGGCGGATGTACCGCGAGGACTTGTGCCTGGAGGCCGCCGAGGTGATCGAGCGCCACTTCGGTGTGCTCGCACCCATCGACCCGCGCTCGTAACCCGAGCGCGAGCCGGTGTCCGGCCCTGGCGACGGGGCAGGGCCGGACACCGGCGGAATCGGTGACGGGCTTTTCGGTGACGGGCTGTCGAACCATCGGACTGTCGGACTACGGGCCTTCGGGCGACGGGGTGCGGCGACCCGGCGCAGGCCCGGGGATGTCGGCGGCGTCCCGGGCGTCCGGGCGCCGCACCGGCGCCTCCGCCACGGGGATGCGCGGCAGGGCGTAGGGGTGGTTGTCGCGGAGGTGGCCGATGAGGTGCTCGCGCAGCCGGCAGCGGAGTTCGAACGCGTCGTCGGCGTTCGCCGCCGTCGCCAGCGCCCGGACGACGATGGTGGTGGGAGTGGTGTCGACCACCTGGAGGGCGCTGCCCCGGCCGTCCCACAGGTCGCTCTTGGCCAGGAAGTCGTCGAACTCCTCCCGCAGCAGCCCGACCGGGGCGTGGTGGTCGAGGTGGAGCAGGGCCGTGCCGGTGATCCGGCTGGAGCGGCGGGACCAGTTCTCGAACGGGTGGCCGACGAAGTAGGACATCGGCATCACCAGCCGCCGCTGGTCCCAGGTCGCGATCACCACCGCCGTCAGAGTGATCTCCTCCACCGTCCCCCACTCACCGGCCACGACGACGACGTCGCCGATCCGGGCCAGGTCGCCGAAGGCCATCTGCACCCCGGCGAAGACGTTGGCGAGCGTGCTCTGCGCCGCCACGCCCGCCGCCACACCGACCAGCCCGGCGGAGGCCAGCAGGCTGGTGCCGACCCCGCGGACCACCGGGAAGGTCATCAGGACCGCACCCAAGGTCGCGACGGCCACGACCGCCTGGCAGATCCGGCCGAGCACACTGGCCTGGGTCCGGGCCCGCCCGGCCCACGCCGCATCGCGGCGGTGCACGGCGAGCCTGAGTGCGCTGTCCACGAGGAGCGCCACCAGACGGGCGCACAGCCACCCGCCGGAGGCGATCGAGAGGATCACGAAGACGTGCCGCAGCCCCTCGCGGGCGGCCGGCGGCGCGTTGATCCACGGCTGCGCGGCGGAGAGCAGCAGGCACGCCGTCAGTGCCAGGACCGGGCGGCGACACCTGCGCACCACGACCGGTACGCCGCTGCTGCTCCCGGGGGCGGCCAGCCGCCGCGCCACCACCTGCACCATCCGGTCGAGGCCGTAGGTGAAGAGGGCGGCCGCGACGCCGACGACGGCGAGGCGGAGCAGACTCCACCACATGCGCCGCACTCCTTTCTGCTGCCGGAGGGGAGGGCCCGGCCCGGGAGGGCGGACGCCGCTGACGGTGGCTCAGTCGGGTGGTTCGGTCGGGTGGGGGTGGCCCGGCCGCGGCGCGGGTGGGTCGGGGTCCGGCCGGACGGGATCGGGTGCCGGAGGTGGATCCGCCGGAGGCACGGGGGAACCGGGTGGCGGCGGCGGGTCGGGCACCACGGGCGGGCCGGGTGGCCGGGTCGGCTTCGGCGGCACCGTGGGCTCCGGAAGCGGCGGTGGCGGCGGGAGGCCGGGCTGGGCGGGGGCGATGGCCATGGGCGAGGGCTCCTCCCGGTGGGATGTGCTGCGGTGAGGCCGGTCCGGTCCGGTGCGGCCCGGCGGGTCGTATCCGCTCGGCTGCCCCCGATGCCGCGGTTCATGCGCCCGCCGCGACGGCGTCCGCCCGAGCCGACCGTTCGCACAATCTTCACGCCGGGACCGGACATGGATCCGGTCCCGGCGGGTACCCGGGGACGGACCGTACGCCGAGGGGAAAGGACCGACATGGCCACGACCAGTGACGAACTCCTCCACCGGGCGACAGCCCAGGGTCAGGACGAGGCCTCGACGGTCGACGCGTCCGGTGCCCCGCGCGCCGTCGTCCCGGAGCTGGCCGGCATCGAGAACCCGCGGGAGGTCGCGCCCGCCGACGCGCGCGAGCTGACCAGGGTGCTGCTGGCCCGGCTGTCGACACTGGAGGAGGGCACCCGCGAGTACTCGTACGTGCGGGCCACGCTCATCGAGCTCAATCTGTCCCTGGTGCGGTTCGCGGTCCACCGGGTGGGCAACCGGCGGGAGCCCCAGGAGGACCTGATACAGGTCGGCTCGCTCGGCCTGATCAAGGCGATCGACCGCTTCGACCCCGACCACGGTGCGGAGTTCACCACCTTCGCCCTGCCGACCATCCTCGGCGAGATCCGCCGGCACTTCCGCGACACCACCTGGGCGGTGCACGTGCCGCGACGCCTGCAGGAACTGCGCATCACCCTCGCCAAGGCACGCGACGTGCTGTTCCAGCGGCTGGGCCGCTCGCCGACCGTGTCCGAGCTCGCCGCGCACCTCGAGTTGTCGGAGGAGGAGGTGATCGAGGGGCTCGCCGCCGCCAACGGCCGCACCGCCGGCTCCCTGGACACCTCCGCCATCGAGGGCGAGGAGGAGCCGAGCCCGCTCGCCCAGCGCCTCGGCGAGGAGGACGCGCGGTTCGCGACGGTGGAGAACCTGATCGTCCTCAAGCCCCTCATCGCCGCCCTGCCGGAACGCGACCGGCTCATCCTGTGCATGCGCTTCGGCGAGGAGCTCACCCAGTCCCAGATCGGCGCCCGCCTCGGGCTGTCCCAGATGCACGTCTCCCGTCTCCTCACCCGCACGCTGAAGCACCTGCACGCGGACCTCACCGCCACCTGAGCCGGCCTCACGGCACCAGGAGCACACACGACGCCACGCACGCCGACCACGGCCTGGCCGTACCCCGATCGGCGTGCGTAGGCTCGTGGAGGACCCCCGTGGAGGGAACACGACGACGATGCCAGCCGAGAAGACGATGCCCGCAGAGAACGAGCCCGCGACCGTGCCGCCGACCACCGTCCCCTCCGAACCCTCCCGGCCGGGTGCCCGATCCGGGCCCGACCTGGCCGTGCGCAGTTGGCACACCGACACCCTGGCGGCCGTCTGCGCGCTGGCCGGCGACCTCGACATCGAGACCCTGGACCCCGCCAGGAGCACGCTCGACGACTTGGTGGAGCGGCATCCGCCACTGCTGGTCGTCGACCTCGGGCGCGTCGACTTCTGCGACTCCTCCGGCCTGAACCTGCTGTTGCGGACGCGGATGGCGGCCGCAGCAGCGGACGTGGAGTTCCGCCTGTCGGCGCCCTCCGTCGCGGTGCGGCGGCTGCTGGAACTGACCTGCACGGACACCGTGTTCTCGCTCCATCAGTCCCTGGAGGACGCGCTCGCCGCACCGCTCTGACCACTCCCGCCGGCCGGAGGCACGCATAATCCGGCAGTGGTCGGGAAACCGAGCAGACGTAGCGGAACACAGCGCCGAAACCGAAGGGTAACCCGCACATGACGACCAGCCGGGCAACCCTCGACGGCGACCGGGCGGGCGCCGGCCCCACGCTGCCGCCCGGCGGCCAGCGGCGGCGTCTGCACCTGGCCGGGCTGCCGAAGCCCGTCGCCCGCGCCCGGGCGTACACCGCGCAGGCCGTCGCCGACTGGTCGTGGCCGACGGACGCCTCCGGGGCCGAGGACGACATCGTGCTCCTCGTCGCCGAACTCGTCGCCAACGCCATGCTGCACGCCGGCGGCCCCGTGGACCTCGTCCTCGACGCCTCCGAGACCCGCCTGCGGATCGAGGTCAGCGACCGGTCGACGGCCCTGCCCGAACCGCGCCGCCCGCACCGCCCGGGCCTGCCCGGCGGGCACGGACTCTTCATCGTCCAGCAGGCCGCCACCCGCTGGGGCACCCTGCCGCACGGCGACGGCAAGACGGTCTGGGCCGAGGTCGACGCCCGGCCACCACACCCGGGCGGCTGACCGGCCACCCGACCCGCGACACCGAGCCCCGCCGGGGTGCCGCCTCTGCGCGGAGCTCCGCGCGTGGTCGCGGGCCCGGGCGAGGGGTAGCGTCGGCAGTGGTCGCGGGCGGGTCACCCCCTCATGCAGGAGTGCCGACATGCCGGGCACCGCGACACCTCCAACCGGCCCCCCGCCGGGTCCGCCGCCGGGCCCGCCTCCCGGTCCGCCACCGGGCCCACCCCCGGGCCCCCCGCCGGGCCCACCCCCAGGTCCGCCTCCCGGCCCGCCCCCAGGCCCGCCACCGGGCCCGCCACCCGGCCCGCCGTCCGCGGCGTCCGTCCTGACCGGTCACACGGCGGCGGTGACCTGCCTCGCCCTCTCCCGCGACGGCCGTCTGCTCCTGTCCGGCAGCGAGGACCACACGCTCAGACTGTGGGACCTCGAAGCCGGGACGGAGCTGCGGCGCTGGGTCGCCCACGAGGACGGGGTGCAGTGCGCGGCCCTCTCCCCGGACGGCCGGCTCGCGGTGTCCGGCGGCGTCTGGGGACCGGCCGTCCTGTGGGACACCGACATCGGCGCCGAACTGCGCCGCTTCCACGGACAGGAACAGGGCTGCCTGGCCGCGGTCTTCTCCCCGGAGGGCCGACTGGTGGCGACCGGCTGCGGGGACCACACCGTGCGCTGCTGGGACCCGGCGACCGGGCAGGAGCTGCGGCGCTTTGCGGGGCACACCGCCGACGTCACCGCCGTCGCCTTCTCCCCGGACCGCCGACAGCTGCTGTCCGGCTCCGCCCAGTACGAGTTCGGCGCCGACCAGGTGCGGCTGTGGGACCTGGCCGCGGGCATGGAGCTGGGCCGGTTCGGTGAGGGGCTGTTCGCGGTCACCGGTGTCGGGTTCGCCGTCCGGGGCGGCCTCGCCGTCGCGACCACCATGGACAACCTGCTGCACGTGTGGGACCCGGTCACCGGCGCCGAGACGGGCCACTTCGAGGTCGGCGCGGGCAACCTGCGCTGCCTGGCGGTGTCCCCGGACGGCTGCCGAGTGCTGACCGGCAGTGGCACCGACTACTACGACGCCGACCTGCTCGCCGTCCTCGGTGTCGACAACCGGGTCCGGCTGGTCGACCCGGCGGACGGCCGGGAGCTGGCCCGGTACGAGGGGCACACCGGAAACGTCAACGGCGTGGCCTTCACCGCGGACGGCCGGCGCGCGGTCTCGGCGAGCGCGGACCGCACGATCCGCCACTGGGAGTTGTAGCTCCCGGTCACCGGTTGCCCTCGGTCACCCGCCGGTGGAATCGTGGCAGGAGAAGGTCGGATCGGAACCCGCGATGGCCGAACGGGCACGAGGACAGCAGCGCACCTCGACCGTGGGCAGCCCAGTGATCCGGGCCTCCGCCGGGCCCGGTGGGCGAGGTGTCGGGGCCCTGTGCGCGCTTCTCGGTCTCCTCCCGGTCACCCCCGTCCTGGCCCCGGCGTACGGCCTGGCGCCGTTCGCCGCCATCGGCGTGGCGACCGCCCGTCGCCCGCGCCTGGGCCGGCTGCACCGCGCCCTCGTGGTCGGGACCGTCGGCGGCGTGATCGGCACCCTCGGTGACGACCTGGTCCGGGTGCCGTTGCGTGACCCCGCACAGCGGCGACCAGGTGCCGTCCACCCTGCCCGCCGCCGTCGGGTCGCCCTGGACGGGGCGCTGAGATGACCACCGCGACCGTCCAGCAGACCGTCCCCACCATCGGCGACGTCGTCCGGCGGCTGCCCGGGTGGCTGCGCGAGCACGTCTGGTCCGCCGTGACCGGGGCCGTGGTCGGCGGCGTGATCGGCTACACCGTGAACGTCTTCCTGATCGCCGTCCGCTACGGCGGCTGGCGGAAGGTGCCACCCGGGGCGCCGGCCACCACCCAAGGCAACTTCTTCCAGGGCGCGCTGTTCTGGGGCCTGCTCACCACCGTGCTGTTCGGGGTGTTCGGCTACTGGCACGCCGTCGGCACCACCCGCTTCCTGGCCGACCTGCGCGCGCTGCCGCAAACGCTCGCCGGGCTGGTCCGGGGCGACCGGTCGGCCTCCGTCCACCTGCTGTGGGGTGCGGCGGTCGCGCTGCTGGCCGCCCAGATCGTCCCGCCCGCGGCCGGGGCGGTGCTCGCCGTCGGCGTGCTCGCGGGAGCACCGACCGTGCTCGGGAGCATCGTGTCGACGTTCCTGCGCCGGATCTGGTCGGCCGTGGTCAAACAGGTCGCCCCGACCCGCCACCACCGCATCACCGGGGTCATCGGGATGACGGTGGGCCTGCTCGGCTCCGCCGCATCGCTGATCGTCGCCTCGTTCATCACCGACAGCCCGGTCAAATACGGCCTGGCCGGCGCCCTCGCGCTGGCCGCCGTGCTGATCTCCGTCAGCGGCGCGCGTCCGCCCGCCACCGCCTGCGTCGTGCTGCTGGTCGGCGCCGTGCTGCTCCTGCACGGGCTCACCGACGCCATCCCGGCCCACGCGGACGACGGCGGATCGCTCGAATGCAAGCTCCGGGGCGAGGCCTGGCTGAGCTGCACCGGCAGCAGCACGGTGTTGCGGTACGCAACGGCCGGGGCGGCCGCGGCGGCGGCGGGCGGGATCCTGGGCTCGTTCCTCGGGAACCTGGCCGGCACCCTGGCGGGCGAGCCGGGCACCGGTCCACCGGACGGCGGCGGCCCGGACGACGGCGGCGAGCCGCCCTGGCAGCCGCAGCCGGGCACGCCGCCCGGTGACCGCCAGGCGATCAACAACTGGATCCAGGGGCTGCTGGACGACCCGGCCTTCCAGCGCTGGCGCGCCACCCACCCCGGCTTCACCGATCCGCCCACCGACGCCGAGTTCAACCAGTACCTCAACTGGCGCCGCGCTCAGGGGATGGCGGATCCGGCCCTGACCCTGCCCAGCCGGCAAGCGTCGTTCCCGGTCGACGCCGGACCGCTCCCAGCGCTGCCGCCGGACGAACCGGTACCGGTGCTCCCGGACCTGCCGCCCGGCCCCGAGCCACTGGACGAAGGGCCCAGCGGGGACGCCCAGCCCATACCCGACCAGCCCCCCGCGCCCGCTCCTGCCCCCGCGCCCGCGCCGCCGCCCGCCCCCGACCCCGCCCAGGCGATCCGGGACCGGCTCCAGGCGCTGAGCGACGCCAACTACTACGACCCCGACCCCGACAACCCGTCGCACTACTGGCAGCGGCTGCAGGGCCTGCTCGACAACGTCGACCCGGCCAAGGGCCTCACTCCCGACCAGCTGCAGACCATCACGGACCTGGAGAAGAACCTCCAGGACGCCAACACGAAGGGACTGGAAGCCCGGGAGACGGCCCGCAACGACGGCATGGACAAGCTCCTCGCCGGCAGTACCAAGCGGGACAAGGACTACACCGACTACCTGCACCAGCTGGACGCGACCGAGGCCCGCGAGAACTACCTCAGCAACCTGATCGACCACCTCCCGCCCGGCCAGTTCGAGATGGCCAACCGGGTGCTGCAGCAGATCGAGAGCGGTGCCCCGGGCAGTGACACCGAGGGTGCGCTGCGGCAGATGACCACCGCCCTGCTCACCCAGGCGCAGGGGCGGAACGAGGCGGAGGCGGCCGCCGCGGAGCTGGATTCGATCGCGGCCCAGGAGCACGAGGCCGCCGCCGTCGGCTGGCAGCACGTCGCCATCGCCGGGGAGATGCTGCTGGCCCCGTTCGCGGTGCCGTTGACCGCCGCCGGGGCCGCCCAGCTCGGGGCGTCCATGGTCGGCCGCAACGCCGTCCAGGGCTTCGGCGTCGGGTACGAGGAGGGCGGGATCGGCAAGGCCCTGCTCGGCGCGGCCAACGCGGTGCTGCCGATCAACACCCTGCAGGCCGCCTACCAGGCGACCATCGGCCAGGTGATCGACCCCAACAGCCCGGCCCCGCAGGCCGGTCGGGCCAGCATCGCGCTCGCCTTCGTCCAGGACCTCGGCAATGCCGTCGGGCTGCACTCGCTCGGCCTGAACAACATCGGCCCGGCGGCGGCCGAGGCGGCCACCGAGACCTCCGCGCTGAGCAAGCTGCACGGCGGCCAGCCGCCGCCCGGCCCGGTCCCGACGGCCACCGCCGCCACCGACGCCGCCTTCCGCGCCGAACAGGCCGCCGGACAGAAGGCGGCGGAGGAATTCCAGCAGATGGCCAGTGACCTGCGCGGCCTGAAGGCACAGGGGGCGAGCGCGGACGAGATCGCCGCGGCGCAGCAGGCGCTCCAGCAGAAGGCCGTCGACATCAACTCCATGTACCAGGCCAAGGCCACCCTGAAGACCGTTCCCAAGGAGATCCAGAAGGAGTACGCCGACGCCCTGAACCCGGTGCTGACGAAGGTCCAGGAGGACACCGTCGCCGCCCTCAACGCACAGGGCTTCACCAGGGGCGGGCGGCCGCTCACCACCGGGGACCTGATCGACCTGCGCAACGCCAAGAGCATGGGCACCGTCGGAATGGACCGCGACCTGGCCCTCAACCAGATGGCCTACCGCCAGACCCTCGCCCAGTTGGAGAAGGTCCCGCCCACCTCGTTGCGGGCCGACGACCTGCTGGAGGAGCTCAAGCAGTTCCGGGGCACCGGCCAACTGGAGCACAACGGCGTGCCGGTGAGCCCGTCCAAGGCCAACGAGGACTTCCAGGCCGCGTACAACAAGGCGTACGCCGACGCCACCGGCGGCAAGGACGCGGGCAAGGCGCTGCAGTCCGTCACCCAGAGCAAGCACCCGGAGGCGTACCAGGACCTGCCGGTGCTCAAGAACGACGCCCTCGGCTACCCGCCCGATCCCAAGTGGGCCGCGCAGACCGGATCGGTGACCACCTACAAGACGTTCATGAACCCGCACGAGCTGAGCCCGGGCAGCGCGCTGCAGGAGACCGCCCGGGGCGTGGCCAAGGACATCACCACCAAGCTCGAACCGATGATGTACTACTACCAGGGCGCGGACCCCGCCGCCTACCAGCGGGTCCTGGACATGAAGGGCTTCCTGAGCGACTGCGGCAAGGGTGTCTACGCCCCGTCGCAGATGGAGCTGCTGTCCCAGCAGAAGTTCGGCACCTCGATCAACGGCCTGGCCCAGCAGGTCGATTCGAACCTGTCGGCCTTCGTCCAAGGGCACGGCGCGCTGCAACCCGCGTTCCGCGCCCTGCCCGGTCCCGGTCTGAGCGAGCTCGGCGGCCACGTCGCGCAGGCGGTCGGCGGGCAGGCCGGGAACGTGGCCAAGGGCATCGCCTCGGGCCCGGCACGCGGGGACGAACCGGTGGAAGGAAAGTGAGCCATGGACACCGAAGCCACCGGTGTGGCGGCACCCGACACCTCCTCGCCGGGCGGCCTGGCCCGCACCATCCGCCTCGGCCGGGCCGAATTCGCGCCGCTGGTACGCCACGTGGACCTGCCCGAGCCCGGCGTGCTGTCACCGCTGACCGACCTGTGCGCCCCGGGCCCGGACACGACCGGTCCGGTCCGCGAAGTCGCCGAACTGCTCCGGGAGTTCACCGGGTTGCCCGCCGCCGTCGTGCGGATGGCGCTGCTCCCGCTCGCCGTCCCCGACCGGGTGGTGGACGCCCGCAGCGCCCTGTTCAACAGCGCGCCGACCCAGTGCAGGCTGTACGCGTCGCGCCGCTCCGAGGACGTCTTCGTCGGCCTGCGGCCCGGGTTGGACGGCGGGTACGAGCTGCTCGCCCCGTTCGCGCCGCAGGACCTGGCCTGGTGGGTGCAGCTCCAGCTGCAGTTCTCCAGCGGCCAGCCGATGCCGCTGCCGGAGGAGGAGCTGACCGCCGAGCAACTGGCCTTCCTGCTGGTGCTGGTGGACGCGTACAAGACCGTCTTCTTCCGGTCCTTCACCGGGCGGCGGACGGAGCCGACGCCGGTCACCGTCTCCCTCGCGGACGTCCTGGAGGCCCAGCAGGACGCCCTGCGGGTGGCCGACCGGCGCTGGATCAGTCACGCCGTCGCGGAACTGTTCGCCTCCCAGCTGCACCCCGGCGGCCAGGCCGGTGTGCCCCTTCCGCCGGTCACCGCCGCCGTCGCCGAACGGGAGCTGCGCCGCTACGCGGAGGCCGGATACCTCGAACGGGCCGGGACCGGCGATCCGCCGGCCTACGAGCCCGGGCTCACCCTGGCGACCTTCGCCGGCACCCTGTTCACCTGGATCAGCCTGCTCTCGCTGCACGACGTCCAGGTGGTCGGCCATGAGGCGGGCCGGCCCGTCGCCCAGGAGGACATGGTCCTGTTCGTGGTGACCGAACCGACCGTCTGGGCCCTGGTCAGCCAGGGTCTCACCCGAGCCCGTGAGGACTGGTCGGCCGTCCGGTTCGGGCTGCGGGCGCTCGGAGTCGTGGAGGCGTGCGACCTGGCCGCCGAGTTCCTGCGGCCGATCCCGGACCTGAACCTGCCCGAGCAGGTCTACCGCCCGAGGACGGAGCCGGTGACGGTGGCGGCACCGGCGACCGGACCGCTCAGCCGCCCGCCCGCGTCCCCGGTGCCCCCCGGCCCGCCCGCCGCGCCCGCCTTCCGGCCCACGCACCGCGTCCCGTCCGGCGGCATGTCGGCCTGGACCGCGCCCGATCCGGCGCTCAAGGCCGTCACCCGGATCGACGGGAGAGTGGAGCTGCAGCTGCTCGAACGGGCCGGGGACTGGGCGCACATCGTCTGCTCCAACGGCTGGTCGGCCTGGGTGGACGGACGGCGGATCGAGGAGATCGGGGCCTAAGGGATCGTGAAGGTGTTCAGCGTGGTGGTGAGGACCGGCTGGTAGGAGGCCCAGTCGGAGTCGGGGGTGGAGAGGTAGATCGTGTACTCGGTGCCGTTCGGGGCGAGGAAGGACTGCGCGCCCACGTGGGACGTGCCGAAGGTGAACTCCCAGTAGGCGCCCGGGTTGCCCTGGTAGGTGTTGGCGCGCAGGTCGATCCGGGTGTAGCCGCCCTGCTGGGTGAGTGACTGTTCGATCTGGCGGAACCCGTCGAGGGGTGCCTGCCTGGAAGGGTTGGGGATGAGGGCGAACCGCAGCACATGGCCGCCGCTGTCCGGTGAGTAGTCTCCGCCGCCCATGCCGTTGTCGCTCCGCGTCCAGCCGTTGGGAGCCGCGAAGCTGAAGCCCGCCGGGTCGGTGGTTTCGGCGAAGCCGGGGGGTACCGAGGCCCCCGGGGTCTGCGGCGGAGCGGTCGACGGGGCCTGGGGCGACGGTGTCCCGGGTGTCGGCGGTGGGGTCGTGGGCGTCTGGGGTGTCTCGGGTGCCGACGGTGTCGTCGGTGCGGTGGCCGACGGCGGCGTGGACGGCGCAGTGGTCGGCGCCTGGTGGTGCGTACCGCGGCCGACCAGCAGGAAGACCAATCCGCCGATCAGCGCCAGCGCGAGGACCACCGCCGCGACCAGCGCCCAGGGCCGCCGCGCAGTCGGAGGCGGCTTACCCGTCGCCCCGGGCGCCGCGGTCGGCGCCCGGGGCGGCAGGGCCTCGGCGGTCGCCGGGCCGGCGGTGAAGCCCGCCGCCACCCGGTCGAGCATGTGCCCGGTCCACTCGGCGCCCGGCCGCTGCGCCGGGTCCGGGCGCAGTAGCGACGCGATGACCGGTGCGAGCGGACCGGCCCGGCGCGGCTCGGGCGGCTGCTCCGTCGGGGGCCGGCCCTCCACGGCCGTGTACAGCGTGGCCCCCAGCGACCACAGATCCGCCTCGGGGCCGGGCGGACGACCTGCGGCCCGCTCAGGCGCCAGGTAGTCGGGGGAGCCCTTGAGCGGCTCGGCCGCGAACGCGGTGAGCAGGGCTCGTCCCTGGTCCAGGACCACCCGGCTCGGCTCGACGCCCCCGTGCACCCGCCCCGACCGGTGCCCCTGGACGAGCGAGGCCAGGATCTGGGCGCCGACCCGGGCCGCCTCGCGCGGCGGCAGCGGGCCGTCGGCGGCGATCACTTCGTCGAGGGTCCGCCCATCGCCCATCGCAGCGCTCCAACCGTGCCTCGACCCCCACGGCCAGTCTCCCGCCGAACCCCACCGTGGGCCATCGGGTACTGGCTTCGCGGTCGAACCGGTCTTTCCCGTCACGGCGACTCCGGTCGTCGCGGTCCTTTTCCGTGGGTGATGCCGTCGCGCTCCGGGGCCGCGAACGCCGTTCACAGTCAATGATGAAAATGTTGAGGGTGTGACGTTTCACTGAATGGGAAAACAGTCTTCTGACCCGTATTCAGTGAATGGCTACACGCGTCAACTTGGGCGCGGACCGGGCCTTCCACCTGCCCGGATGCCCACTCTTAATATTTCCTTACCCTGCGCCGTTGACCCGCGTTCATCAGCTCTGCTTTCCTTCATGCCCAACAGGCGGCCGTCCATCGACGGGCAGTCAATTCCGGATGTCGGATCACATGCCGGATTTTGACGGTCGGTGGAATTCGCCGTCAGTTCCCTTCCCCACAAAGGGATCGCTCCACGGCCCCCCAGCCGTTCGGGCGATCGGTTACGAGAGAGGCACCCTCACCCCATGGGTCACTCCCGCAGTACGCGGCGCGCGAAGTACGCGGCGCTCACCGGAGTCGCGTCACTCGCGCTCGCCGCCGCAGGTCTCGTCGGTGCGGCCGGACCGGCCGCCGCGCAGGACATCTCCAGCTCCTCGGGCAGCACCGCCAACGAGTTCAACCCCTGGAACCCGCAGAACGGGCACCAGTACCGCCACGGCGCGGTGCCGGGCATGAAGCAGCACGAGAACTACAAGAAGTGGCTCGCCGCGCAGAACCAGGCCGCGGCCACCGGCCAGCAGACGCTGTCCTACGGCGGTGGCGTCGACGGCATCGGCGTGCAGAGCGGCCACTCCAAGGTCTACCTGGTCTTCTACGGCAACCAGTGGGGCACCCAGACCACCGACGCCAACGGGAACGCGAAGTTCTCGGGTGACTCGGCGGGCGCCGCCGGTGCCACCCAGCAGATGTTCAAGGGCATCGGCACCAACGGCGAGACCTGGTCGGCCGACCTGACCCAGTGGTGCGACGGCCCCAACGTCGCCTCCGGCGCGGTCAGCTGCCCGTCGAACGCCAACTTCATCCCGTACCAGAGCGGCGGCGTCCTGTCCGGCGTGTGGTACGACAACGCGGCCGCCTCGCCCAGCCAGGCCAGCGGCAACCAGCTCGCCCAGGAGGCCGTCAAGGCCGCCGGCCACTTCGGCAACACCACGGCCGCCTCCAACCGCGACGCGTACTACATCGTCCTGTCGCCGCACGGCACCAACCCGGACGACTACCAGAACCCCACCACCGGCTACTGCGCCTGGCACGACTGGAACGGTGACACCACCCTCACGGGCGGCGCGGCCAGCTCGCCCTACGGTGACATCGCCTTCTCCAACCAGCCGTACAACATCGACCAGGGCAGCAACTGCGGCGTCGGCTTCGTCAACTCGCCCGGCACGCTGGACGGTTGGACGATGACCCTCGGCCACGAGTGGCACGAGATGATGTCCGACCAGAACCCGGCCGGCGGCTGGACCAACCACGTGACCGGCAGCTCGTACAACGGCCAGGAGAACTCCGACGAGTGCGCCTGGATCAAGCCCGGCAGCACCGGCGGCGCCGCGAACGTCTCGTTCGGCTCCTACGGCAGCTTCGCCGAGCAGGCCAGCTGGTCGAACGACACCAACTCCTGCGCGATCTCGCACGCCATCCTGACCCACGGCAACACGGTCACCGTCACCAACCCGGGCAACCAGACCGGCGCGGTCGGCACCGCCGCCAGCCTGCAGGTCAACGCGAGCGACTCGGCCTCCGGTCAGACCCTGACCTACTCGGCCACCGGCCTGCCCGCCGGCCTGTCGATCAACTCCTCGACCGGCCTGATCTCCGGCACGCCGACCGCCGCCGGCACCTCCAGCGTGACGGTCACCGCGACCGACACCACCGGCGCCGCCGGCAACACCACCTTCACCTGGACCGAGTCCTCCACCTCGGGCGGCGGCAGCGCCGTCACCAACGGTGACTTCGAGACCGGCAGCCTGACCGGCTGGACCGCCGCCGGCTCCACCTCCGCCACCACGGGTGCCGCCCACAGCGGCAGCTACGGCGCGATGGTCGGCTCCACCAACCCGACCGGTGACTCCTCGATCGCCCAGACCTTCACCGCGCCGACCGGCTCCAGCAAGGTGTCCTTCTGGTACAGCAACACCTGCCCGGACACCGTGACCTACGACTGGGCCACCGCCACGCTGAAGGACAACACCGCCGGCACGACCACCACGGTCCTCGCCAAGACCTGCGCCGCCACCGCGACCTGGACCAACCAGAGCGCGGCCGTCACCCCGGGTCACTCGTACACGCTCACCCTGAGCAACCACGACGACAACTACCCGGGTGACCCGACCTACACCTACTACGACGACGTGACCGTCTCCTGACGATCGACGCGCCGAACGCGCCGGGGTGGGCCTTGGGCCCGCCCCGGTGCGGTTTTTTGGTCGTCGAGTTTTTGGCTGTCGAGGGATCCGATCCGGCCTCCGGTGCGTCGAATCGGCACCGCTCGCACATCGGCACAAGGGAACCACTGTGAACCTGAGAAGACCCACCGCCATCGCTCTGACCTGCGCCTGCGCCCTGCTCGCCCTGGCCGGCTGCGGCTCGGCCGGCACCTCGACGGCCTCGTCCGCTCCGGCGTCCACGACCGCTCCGGCGTCCACGACCGCGAGCGCGGGGGCCGCCGTCACCGCCGACGAGCACGCCAACCACACCACTCTGAAGGTCGCCGTCGGCACGACGATCTCCGTCGACCTGCACAGCACCTACTGGTCCGCCGCCACCAGTTCCGCCCCGGACGTGGTCAGCCCGGCCGGCTCCCCGAGCACCTCGGCGTCCCCCTCCTGCCGCCCCGGCGGGGGCTGCGGCACCGTCTCCGCCTCCTTCACCGCCCGCACGCCCGGCACGGCCCACCTCGCCGCCTCCCGCACCATCTGCGGCGAGGCCCTCAACTGCGGGCCGGACCAGCGCGCGTACGACGTCACGATCGAGGTCACCGGCTGACGGACCGTCCGGACGGCCTTCCTGATCCACCGCCACGTCCCTGGCCTCGCCCCCGAGGCCGGGGACGTCGTGGTGTGCCCGCCTTGATGGGACCCTGACATCACATCAAGTTACTTTAGGGTAATTTAATGGTGTCATCCGGGTGAACGTCCCCGGCCTCTCATGAAGGACTTGTACGTGCTCGATCACCAGCCCCGCCGTTCCGGCCGCCGTCTCGCCGGTTCCGCGCTGGCCCTCGTCGCCGCCGTCTGCGCGCTGCCCGCCGCCCCCGCGCTCGCCGCTCCCGCTCCCGCGCCGGTTCAGGCCCAGGACCCGGCGCCGGCCGCACAGACCGACGCCACCCCGCACCTGGACGCGGTGGAACAGACCCTGCGTCAGGTGTCCCCCGGCCTGGAGGGGACGGTGTGGCAGCGCACGGCGGGCAACCGGCTCGACGCGCCCGCCGGCGATCCGGGCGGCTGGCTGCTGCAGACCCCCGGCTGCTGGGGCGACCCCTCCTGCGCCGAGCGCACCGGCACCCGCCGACTGCTCGACAAGATGCGGGAGAACATCTCGCGCGCCACCCGGACCGTCGACATCTCGACCCTCGCGCCCTTCCCGGACGGCGCCTTCCAGGACGCCATCGTGGCCGGCCTCAAGGCCTCGGTGGCCGCCGGGAACACGCCGCACGTGCGGATCCTCGCCGGGGCCGCGCCGCTCCTCAACATCACCGCGCTCCCGTCGAAGTACCGGGACGACCTGACGGCCAAGCTCGGTGACGCCGCCGGCAGCGTCACCGTCGAGGTCGCCTCGATGACCACCGCCAAGACCGCGTTCTCCTGGAACCACTCCAAGCTGCTGGTCGTCGACGGGCAGAGCGTCATAGCCGGCGGGATCAACAACTGGAAGGCCGACTACCTCGACACCGCCCACCCGGTCGCCGACGTCGACCTCGCGCTGACCGGTCCGGCCGCCGCCTCCGCCGGCGCCTACCTGGACACGCTGTGGGACTGGACCTGCCGCAACACCGGGACGTTCTCGGCCGCCTGGTTCGCCTCCACCAACGGCGCCGCCTGCACCCCCGACCTGGAGCAGCGCCTCAACCCGCCGACCGACCAGGTGCCCGCCACCGGCGACCTGCCGGTGATCGCCGTCGGCGGCCTGGGCGTCGGGATCAGCGGTGCCGACCCGGCCTCCGCCTACCGTCCGGACCCGGTCCCGAGCGCCACCGACACCAAGTGCGGGCCGATCGGCCTGCACGACAACACCAACGGCGACCGCGACTACTCGACGGTCAACCCGGAGGAGAGCGCCCTGCGCGCGCTGATCGCGAGCGCGAACAGCCGCATCGACATCTCCCAGCAGGACGTGACCGGCACCTGCCCGCCGATGCCCCGCTACGACGTGCGGCTCTTCGACCTGCTCGCTGCCAAGCTCGCCGACGGCGTGAAGGTCCGCATCGTGGTCAGCGACCCCGGCAACCGGGGCGCGGTCGGCAGCGGCGGCTACTCGCAGATCAAGTCCCTCAACGAGATCAGCGACACCCTCGCCGCCCGCCTCACCGCCCGCCTCGGCGACCCGGCCCAGGCCAGGACGGCGATGTGCCGGAACCTCCAGCTCGCCCCGTTCCGCGCCGCCCCCACCTCGACCTGGGCCGACGGCCACCCCTACGCGCTGCACCACAAGCTGGTCTCGGTCGACGGATCCGCCTTCTTCATCGGCTCCAAGAACCTCTACCCGGCCTGGCTGCAGGACTTCGGCTACCTCGTCGAGAACCGCACCGCCGCGACGCAGCTCAACGACCAGCTGCTCGCCCCGCAGTGGCAGTACTCGCAGGCCGCCGCGACGTACGACTACAGCCGCGGCCTCTGCCAGGGCTGATGTCCGTGACGGCCAGGGGCCCGGGCCCCTGACCGTCACGGTCCTCCGGCGGGCCGCCGCACCGGGAGGGTGCCCGGCGGGGCACCCGGGTCTGCCCTTCGGTCCCTGGCGTGGCGGCCGGGGAGCGCGTATGCAGGGAGGGCTGCAGTCCCAGCACGGGAAGAGGCCCCTCATGCACGCTCCCTCGCACGCCCGAGTCAACGTCAGGACCCAAGCCGCCGGACGCGCCGGTACGCCGGCCCGTTCCGTCCGCGGCGGCGGCCCGGCGCCGCTGCCGGGCCTGATGGCGCTGCAGGCCACTGCCGGGAACCGGGCCGTCGTCCAGATGCTCCGTCAGGCGGGGGCGGGAGGACCGGGCGGGCGGGTCGGCGGGGCGGTGCAGCGGTCCGCCGTCCACGACGTGCTGCGCACGCCCGGCCGTCCGCTGGACGCCGCCGTCCGCTCCGAGATGGAGGGCCGGATGGGCGCGGACTTCTCCGCCGTCCGCATCCACGACGACAGCGCCGCCCGTGCCTCCGCCGCCGAGGTCGGCGCCCGCGCCTACACCTCCGGTAACCACGTCGTCATCGGGGAGGGCGGCGGGGACCGGCACACCCTGGCCCACGAGCTCACCCACGTCCTCCAGCAGCGCCAGGGCCCCGTCACGGGCACCGACAACGGCTCCGGGCTCAGGGTTTCCGACCCGTCCGACCGGTTCGAACGCGAGGCCGAGGCCAACGCCGTCCGGGTGATGCGCAGGGCGGTGATCGGCGGGCCCGCCACGGCGGACCCGGCCGCAGGGGAACGCGCCGAGGAGTACCAGGACGAGCACGGCCATGACCACGGCGCGGGCCCGCGGGCCGGGGAAGCCGTGCTGCAGCGGGCGGGCGGCGTCTTCAAGCCGTTCACCGACATGGTGTTGAGCAACGCGGCGCTCGGCGGCCTCGCGACCGACGTCCTGCAGGGGTCCGGCTACGTCTACGCCAACGGCGGCACCCTCGGCAACTCGCTGTACCTGGAGAAGATGCTCAGCGACACCGGTGGCGGCTCGGCACCGGGCGAGCCCGTGGACATCACCATCATGAAGACGGCCGACAAGAAGCTGGTGCGCGCCAGGGGCCAGGACAACGTGGCCACCGCGATGCACGCGATCAACGCCGACTTCGTCGACGGTGCCAACTACACCGCCTGGAACATCTTCATGGGATCCGCCCTGTCCAACACCCAGGAGCACTTCCACAAGGTCGAAAGTCCGATTCGCACCTCGATGAAGCGTGGCACCCACGGGCTCGCCGCGGCCTACGAGCAGTGGATCGCCGCCAACCCGCCGATCGACCTGGGCGGCGACAACATCGGCTGGGCCGCCCCGGGGCAGGTCGTCCGGGGGGCGGAGACGAGCGCGAAGGCCCTGGAGCCGTACGCGGAGGACCACCCGAACCTCACCCACGTCCTGGACAAGGCGGCGCCGAAGAAGGACCCCAAGAAGACGTGGCCCAAGATGATCTACTACCGGGTCACCCCGAACTACACGTACAGCAGCAATCCCGCACAATGGCCCCAGTTCCTGAAGGAGAACCTCCAGGAGGCGCAGACGCTGGTGGACGAGGAGCAGGCCAAGCCGGTGAACGAGCAGGACCAGCAGGGACTGGCCAACGAGATCGCGGCCATGAACATCCTGCGGCAGCGGGCGCACCAATTGTTCCCGGAGACGTTCACCTGCGCGGCGGACTACTACCTCGCCTCCTACAACCCGCAGAGCCCCTGGTACCACAGCAACGATGCGGACAGCTACGACGCGGAGGTCTGAGGCACCGATGCCCCGCGACGAGCACGGCGACGAGCCCGACAAGCCCGACAACGAGCGCGACGAGTACGGCGAGGAGCACGGCATGGCACCCGGTCTGACGCACGGTGACGGCCCCGGCGGGCCGGCGCGCCGAGGGGTCTTCCTCGCCCACGCGCCCGCGGACGCCGAGCGGGCCGCGGCCCTGGACGCCCGGCTGCGCGCCGGGGGCGTGCGGACCGCCGTGGACGAGTCCCGCGACCTCTCCGACGGTCTGCCGGCCGAACCGGTGCTGCAGGAGCTGGGGGCCTGCGACCTGTTCCTGCTCCTGTGGTCCCGGGACGCGGCCGACGACCCCCACGTCCGGGAGCAGCGCCGGTACGCGGACTCGTTCGACAAGCCGTGTCTGGTCTGGCCGCTCGACGGGACGGCCCTGCCGCCCGGGCAACGTCCGGTGGAGCGGCTGCCACCCGGCGGCGACGCCTCTGAGGTGGACGCCGAGGTCCACCGGCTGCTGGGCACCCGGCCCACCGACGTGGGGGCCGGTGAAGGCCCCGGGTGGGACCGGACGGGCGGCGCGGCGGTGGAGCCCGGCCGCTGGGCGATCGAGAGCGACGCGCAGTACGGGGAGTCCCTGGAGCTGGATCTCGCCGCTTCGGCGGACGCCGGGGTACCGGACGACTCCGTCGAAGGCGGCCACCTGACGGGCACCCACCTGCGTGCGGGCCTGCGGGGCAAGGTCACCGGCCGCTGGTGGTTCGCCCGTACGGAGGGACGGCTCGACCTGGAGCTGGCGACCGCCTTCGGGCTGCGCCCGGTGTGCGAGCTGCGGCACCTCCAGCTCCTGGGCGGCGACGACCGCTCCCTCACCGCCGAGGACCTGCACGGCATCGCCGACCCGCGGCACTACCGGCTCACCCGGGAGCGGCCCAGCTGAGCCCCCCCGGGCACCGGTCGCGGCCGCCGGGCCTGCCCCACCCGCCCGAGCCGGTCTTCGGGTGATCGCACCAGCGCCCGGCGTCCGGCCTCACCCGGACGCCGGGCGCGCACGGGCCGCCCGCACTCCAGTCACAACGTTCACGAATTGATGACTCCGGGTACTCGAATGGATGCGAAAAGTAGCCGAGTGGGGGGTGGTGCAGGGAGCGACGATGCCGGAACACAAGCGGTTCGGCGTGCGGGCCGGGGCGGACGGTTCGGCCGGGCGACGCGTGCCGCGACAGGGACGGTCCGGTGAGGCCCAGAAGGCCGACCCCGCCCCCGGGGTGCGGAGCGAGAGCACCGACACCGACGCGGCGGCCCCCTGGCCCGACCAGATGCTGCCGTTGCTGCGTACCCCGACCACCGCCCGTCCGCTGGCCGGCGACGGCGCCGCGGCCGGCACCGACGCGGACGAGCCGGGGCCCGCCGAGGTGGCCGCCGTCCTGGACCTGGCGCTGCTGGTGGGCGAGCTGATGCTGGCCTGCGGCGAGGCGGCGGAGGACGTCGAGGCGGCCATGCTCGCCGTCGCGCGGACCTACCGGGCCCAGCCCTGCGATCCCCAGGTCACCTTCACCCGGGTGGCGATCTCCTACCAGCAGGGCCCCGGCGAGCCGCCGCTGACGGCCGAGCGGTCCGTGCACCACCCCGCCGGGGACTACGCGCGGCTGGCGGCGCTCTTCCGGCTGGTCACCGAGATCACCGTCGGCGGCCTCGGCGTGAACGACGCCCACCAGCGGCTGCGGACCGTGCGCCGGCACGGCCGCGGCTACCCCGCCTGGGCCCTGGTCCTCTCCTCCGGCCTGCTGGCCGGTACCGCGACGCTGCTGCTCGGCGGCCGGGCCGACGCCAGGGCCTGGCTGGTGTTCGTCAGCGCCGTCGTCACGGCCATGGTGGGTGACCGGCTCTCGGCCCTGGTCGGACGCCACGACCTGCCGAACTTCTACCGGATCGCGACGGCCGCGACCCCGGCCGCAGTGGTCGGCATCCTGATGTCCTTCAACCAGCTGCACCTGCGCGGGTCGGTGGTGATCACCGGAGGGCTGTACGCGCTCCTACCAGGATGGCCCATGGTGGCGGCGGTGCAGGACGGTCTCGCGGGCTTCTACCTCACCGCCGCCGCGCGCCTGTTGGAGGTGCTGTACCTGATGGCGGGCGTGGTCGTCGGGGTGATGACCGTGCTCTACATCGGCGTCAACAACGGCGGCGACCTGGCGGCCCAGGGCGTACCGGCGTCGGCGTCGAACCCGCCGCTCCAACTGGCGGCGGCGATCCTGCTCACCCTGACCTTCGCGGTGCTGCTCAACACGGAGCCGGGCACGCTGCCGGGGGTGATGGTCAACAGCGGGGCGGGCTGGACGACGTACAACGTGCTCGTCGACGCCGGCGGGGAGCCCATCGTGGCCACCGGCCTCGCCGCCGTGCTGGTGGGCCTGTCCGGGCAGCTCATGGCCCGGTACCGGGGCAGTTCCGCGCTGCCGTTCGTCACCGCCGCCCTGGGGCCGCTGCTGCCCGGGTCGCTGCTGTACTTCGGGCTGGTCGCCTTCGTCCGGGGCGAACCCGAGACGGGGCTCAGCGGCCTCGGGCGCGCCACGGCCACGGCGATGGCCCTCGCCATCGGCGTGAACCTGGGCCGCGAGGTGGCCCGGCTGTTCCTGCCGGCGCCGGGTGTGGCCCCGGCCGCCCGTCGGCGCAGGGGCCGCCACCGCCGCTGAGGAGCGGTCGACGGGCGTGAACACGCGGGGTGCCGTACGGCGTGTGGGGCGCGCTGACCGAGCGGGAACGCCGCGAGCTGTTCACCGGCGATCCCGGCCCTTCGGCCAGGTGACCTCCGGGGCCGGTCGGAGGTTTACCGAACCCGTGGAGCGGTAGACGCGGCTCATGGGACCGGCCGGAGACGTGACGGCTCCACCGCCCCGGGGCGGCGTCGGCGCGGAGCGCGCCGCAGCCAGCCTCTCCCGCAAACGTCCCCGTCACCATCAGGGAGGAGACATCGTGATCGCGCTCGGCGTCATCCTGCTCATCGTCGGCTTCGTCATCGGGATTCCGTTCCTGTGGACCATCGGCGTCATCCTGCTCCTCATCGGCCTCGTCCTGTGGGTCGCCGGGGCCGCCGGGCACGCCGTCGGTGGACGTCGCCACTACTACTGACCCGCCCTTCCGACCCGCCCGAGCGGCTGCCCGCGCCCGCATCCCGTCCCGCCGGCGCGGGCAGCCGCACGCGCCCGTCCGGCGACCGTCGCCGGACGGGCGCGGCCGGAGGCGACTGTCTGCTGTTCCACCTGTGTTCAACCACGCGCTCTGGTCTACGGCCTGTCAACGCCCTACCTTCCCTGGGGGACTGTGAGATGGGGCTATGGACGACACACAACTTGCCGTACGGGCACGTGGATTGACGAAGTGCTTCGGTGACGTCGTGGCGCTCGACGAGGTCGGGCTGGACCTGGCGCCGGGGCGGATCCACGGGCTGGCCGGGCCGAACGGGGCGGGGAAGACGACGCTGCTCGGGCTGCTGCTCGGGCTGGCCGTCGCCGACGGCGGCGAGTTGGAGGTGCTGGGCAGACCGGTCGGGCGGGCCCTGGCGGCGCCGCACGGCGTGGCCGGGTTCGTGGACGGGCCCGGGCTGTATCCGTCGCTGACCGCGCGCAGGAACCTGGCGGCGCTGGTGGCGCTGCGCGGGCAGGACGCGCGCGGGGGGCGGATCGACGAGGTGCTGGCCGAGGTCGGGTTGACGGACGTCGCGGACGACCGGGTGCGGGGGTTCTCGCTGGGCATGCGGCAGCGGCTCGGGCTGGCCGCGGCGCTGCTCACGGATCCGCGGCTGCTGGTGCTGGACGAGCCGTCCAACGGTCTGGACCCGGCGGGCAAGCAGCACGTCCACCGGGCGCTGCGGCGGCTCACGGGAGACGGGGTGACCGTGGTGCTGTCCAGTCACCGCATGGACGACCTCCAGGCGTTGTGCGACGAGGTCACGATCCTCGCGACCGGGCGGGTCCGCTTCTCCGGCCCGCTGGAGAAACTGGCGGCCGAGAGCCGTGAGCTGGAACACCGCCTGCTCACCTCCGATCCGCAGGCCGCGCGGCGGGTGGCCGCCGGCGCCGCGGGGGTGCGGGCCGTCGAGGAGACCGGGGCGCCCGGCGGGGCACTGGTCGTGCGCGCGTCGGGGCCGGCCGTCGAGGAGTTGGTGGCCGAGCTGGTACGCGCGGGCGTGGGGGTGCGCGAAGTCGCGCCCGTGATCCCTCCGTTGGAGGCCGCGTTCCTCGCGCTGACCGAGCGGCAGGAGGGGCTGGAATGACCACGACCATCACCACGGCCACGTCCCGTGCCGGCGCCGCGCCGGAGGCGGACCGGGTGCCGGTGAGCCGCGTGTACCGCTTCGAGGTGGTCAAGCTCGTCTCCCAGTGGCGGATCCGGCTGCTGATCCTGGCCTGTTGGACCCTGCCGGGCCTGTTCACGGCCGCGGTGGCCCAGCAGGGCACGCTGCCGTCCGACACGCTGTTCGGCCGCTGGATGCACGCCACCGGCTGGGCCGGCCCGCTGGTGGTGCTGGGCTTCTCCGGCTC